>NZ_JAVRBQ020000053.1:0-52476 GCF_034531215.2 Nostoc sp. ChiSLP03a | reverse complement strand
TAATGTGAAGTTACACATATCTAGATCCCCCTAAATCCCCCTTTTTAAGGGGGACTTTGATATGTTTTTCTGGTTCCTCCCTTTATAAGGGGGGCTAGGGGGGATCGAATTCTATGCAGCTTTATAAAAAATTGGTATAAGCTAACAAAAATATTAAAAAACCTTTATAATCAATTGCCTGCTTTAGATGAAGATGAAAGATTATGGAAATCTAATAACCAAACTTGGGTAAAAAGACTTAGAAAGGCGATGATTGAATATCGCAATATTGGGCATGATTGGCAGTTTACCAAACCACAAAAGCAATTATTAGAAGAGTATTACAATGCTAATGAGTTACTAATAGATTGTCTAAATAGCGAATGTTATGTTAGTCGAGAAGTTAGGCAAGAAATTGAGGATACATTGCTATTACCAATTAAAAGTTTATAATAGCTTCATTCCATAAAAAATAAATATAAAAATATAAATTAATTAAATTTATTTTTCTAGAAAATTGTTTGCTTGTAAATAAATCAAACACTATTATATTTATATCGCACTTTTACTTTTTCAGTTCGCATAGTCAAATTGTGCCAGTTTTTAGATGACAAACCAGGAGTAGCACGAACCCTTGCTCAACAGTTATTAAGGTCAGGAACATCGATTGGAGCTAATGTAAAAGAAGCACAAGCTGCTCAAAGCAAAGCTGATTTTATCAGCAAGCTCATGATTGCACTAAAAGAATCCCGTGAAACCCGGTATTGGTTAAGATTGCTTATTGCTTCCGAAATAGTACCTCAAGAAAAAATTAGTCAACTCCAATCCGAAGCCGAAGAACTAACCAAAATTCTTGGTGCTATCATTATCTCCACCAAAAGCACCACCTAACCTCATCCTCCTCAATTTTTAATTTTTAATTTTCAATTTTTAATTCCTCAACGGAGAGGGGGAGATTCGAACTCCCGGAGGTTTTAGCCTCATCCGATTTCAAGTCGGACGCAATCGACCACTCTGCCACCTCTCCAATAAATCTGTCAAACTTATGCATACCCTACTTTTAGACGCTATTCAGGCGCTTTTGTTGGTTAGCACTAAACTTGACAGATCATACTATACCTTATTCTCTACGCAGATTGCACTACTGGATGCGAATGTCTACGACACAATACGCGATCGCTCGTACAAAATTTCCCCCTTAGCCACCTGAAAGTCATTCCCCACCCAAACTAGGGAAACTTGCGAAACCACACCTGCTTCTAGGGTGACAATGGAAAAATTACGCAACTTCTCGCCATCATTTTCCACAATCCTGGGGACACTAGCCGCATTTAAGTAAATTGTCCCCTCTGGACTTCTAAAGATGGGTTTGCGTTGCACCTTCTTGGTATGGCGTAAATCTCGGTGCATATGACCAAATGTCACCAGAGGAATGGTTTTACCAGCAGTCAAAGCTTGAGAAATCGCCTCGCCCAAATCTGGATCGCCAAAATCGCCGCCAATTGGGTGCCAGTCTTTGCCACAGGGGTCTTCGGGGCGATCGCCTAACCCACTAGGCCCGTTGTGACCCAAAAATATAATTGTCTCGTAAGCGGCGCTTTTAACTGCTTTCACGATGCGATCGGCGGATTCTTCCAAACTCGTCACACCGTAACGTTCTTTACAGATTTCTGCGAATTTCCACTCTGGGCCACCCCAGGTAAAGGGACGACCCCCCACTACAGTTAAATTCCAAGCGGGAAAATCCAACTTCCCGTAACCAACATGGGATGAGCCTAATAAATCGAGTTGTTCCTGTACCCAGTCTTCCTTAGAGCGGTCATAAGGAGCCTTTTTGCGTCCCCATTCGGTGGCGGTGTACCAGGCATCGTGGTTGCCCATTACGGCTGCTTTGGGAATATCGACAGAGGCGATCGCTCTGACCACTTCCACCGATTCATTGCCAAAATCCCCAACAAACAGCACTAAGTCAACACCCAAATGCTTGAGTGCAACGCCATCTTCCACTTCCCATTGGTCGTGAATATCTCCAACTACAGCAATTTTGAGGTTTATCGATTGAGTTTTTTGACTGGTCATGCCACTTTCCTTGCCGTCTATCTCCAGGATATGAAACTCAGCCCGATTTGGACACAACCCCAAAATATCAACCGTCCACTATTTTTGGTAAAAACTACTATAATTGAATCCACAGGACATACATTTGCAACATAAAGCACCCCTAAACTGTGTTTACCACTGCACTAGCTCAACGAGAAAACACCCAACTGGGTGAACTACCACTAGATTTGTTTGCCGCGATTCAAAGTCTCAAAAAAGAACTCAACGCCGTTATCCTGGCGCATTATTATCAAGAGCCAGATATTCAGGATATTGCAGACTTTATTGGGGATTCATTACAACTGGCAAGAGCCGCCGAAAAAACTAATGCGGATGTAATTGTCTTTGCTGGCGTTCACTTCATGGCAGAAACAGCAAAGATACTTAATCCCGATAAATTAGTACTTTTACCAGATTTGAATGCTGGTTGTTCTTTAGCAGACAGTTGTCCAGCAGACGAGTTTGCAGCTTTTAAAGCAGCGCATCCGAATCATTTGGTGGTGTCTTACATCAACTGTTCTGCTGATATCAAGGCGATGAGCGATATTATTTGTACTAGTTCCAACGCTGTGAAAATTGTCCAGCAGATACCCAAAGAACAGCCAATTATTTTTGCCCCCGATCGCAATTTGGGGCGCTATGTCATGGAACAGACCAGACGAGATTTGGTGCTATGGCAAGGTAGCTGTGTTGTCCATGAAACCTTCTCGGAAAAGAAAATTGTTCAGTTAAAAATTGCCCATCCCGAAGCAGAGGCGATCGCACATCCAGAATGTGAAAGTAGTGTATTGCGCCACGCCAGCTTTATTGGCTCCACAGCCGCTTTACTCAAGTATTGTCAAAGCAGCCCCACGAAAGAATTTATCGTTGCGACAGAGCCGGGAATCATTCACCAAATGCAAAAATTAGCTCCTGACAAGCATTTTATTCCTGCACCGCCGATGAATAACTGTGCTTGTAACGAATGTCCGTTTATGCGGTTAAACACCTTAGAAAAGCTCTACTGGGCGATGAAAAATCGCACTCCCGAAATTACCATGTCAGAGGATATTCGCCTTGCTGCACTGCGACCAATGCAACGAATGCTGGAGATGAGCGTGTAACCAGTATTTTTTATCTAGATGGTAGAGACGCAGTTTTGTTGCGATCTCTACCCGCAAGTTATTTTTTCCAATCACTTGCAATTTCTAAAACATAGTGCTAGGATTTTAAATCGTGAGACAAATCGGGTCGGTGTCCGAGTGGTTAATGGAGACGGACTGTAAATCCGTTGGCTAGCGCCTACGCTGGTTCAAATCCAGCCCGGCCCACCACTTACGAAGTTATAAGTTATAATGACTGGGTTAAGAGCAAAGCTCCCAGCATTGTAACTTATAACTGAAAAATCAAAGTTATACATTGCCCGTGTGGCTCAGTGGTAGAGCACACCCTTGGTAAGGGTGAGGTCACGAGTTCAATCCTCGTCACGGGCTTTTTAAATTGATACGTCATGGATTGTTAACTGTCCTTGTACTTTTCCATAAGCTTTCTTTACCCAATACCCTCTAGGTGCCTTTTCTATCCCATAAGCCTTACACCATTTTTCTACAGCCTTATCAGATACGCCAAAATCTTTCCCAATTTGCGCTGTTGGCTTTTCCCAAACTAGTTTTTCTAGTTCTTCTTTAGATGGCCTTTCTACTTTTCTAGTATGAATCCTAGAGTCTGGGTTAACCTTTCTAGGTGTTAAGTCAACGCCAAACTCCTTGTAGGTTCGCTTAGACGCTGCTTCAGTTAAATCTATAAAATCTTCCCACCAGTAAAACGGTGTAGCTGAATTAGGTATCTGAGTAGTTATGTAGCAACCATTAAAGTTAATTGATGGATAAACAACTTTATCTATATCAGGCAGATAAACAGCATAAAAGTCAAAGTCATTTACTTTATACTTCTTCTGATGAGTACCATTTTTATCTACCCAAATAGTTTTATTGACTACTCTATTATCTCCCGCATATTTAGCTTGTATTTTGTAAAATTTATCGTCTTTGTAGGCAACAAAATCAAAAGATAAATGCTCACAAACTACTGGTGTGAGGACTTAATACCCTTTAAGGGTTAAATCAGCGATCGCTTTCGTAGCAGCAATATCGCCTTTGTTCTTGGTATGATGCAGCAATAACGAACCTCAAACTCGGAAATCATCATATCACTTCACGGTGCTTGAAGGTTCATATTGAGTAAAAACGAGCGCGGCAGGGTTCGAACCTGCGGCCGATTGCTTAGAAGGCAATTGCTCTATCCACTGAGCTACGCGCCCAAAACAAAATAATGGCTCCCAAAAGAGTCATCTCAACTATTATATCGTTTCAACGTAACAAGAAGCAATCGAAAATTGCAGATTTACCACTAGCAAGGCTAAGATGCTAGTCGCTAGTTAGTGCAATCTACACTGAAAACGAAACAGATGGGGTATTGGTTTAGATATATTGTGTTGTCAAGGGGTTATTTGCCCGTTAGCGCTAACGTCCTCTGGGCGGCTACCTTCGGGAAGAATCTGGCGATCGCGAGGCTCATTCCTACAGTATGCTAGGTAATTTCAGCCTTGGCGATGCTGCCAAATGCCATTATATATTCCATATTAAGAGTGCCCCTGTGAGGAGTTATTTGCTAGTGCCATGTTTATTCTCAAACGGCAGGATGTTGAAATATCAAGCATTCAGCACCCAAAAAAGGATCAGCAGGTGCCGATTCTTAGTTATCAAGGGCAGGCTTTTCGCTTGATTAGCGTATTCAAAGCTAGTCAAGAAGAAGAAGCTAGAGCCTTATGGAGAGAATTAACGGATAACCGAGGTAAAGCCTGTGTTTTGCTGGAGGAACCGGAACGCTTTAGTGTTTGGGGTAAAATCCGTTTAGAGCAACTAGATAGTGACACAGGTAATCATGGCAAAACGGCGATTTTAATCCAAGCCGGTATTTTGCTGTTGCAGGGTGTTTCTATCGACATTGAAGAGTTTTTAGGTGCTAGACAAGCTGCATTATTTGAAAAAGATATTGCGGAGGTGTTCAAGCAAAAACAATTTCCCCAAGCATCATCCCTAGAAGCAGTGAAATATCTGGTATCTACTAATCCTTTGCCAACAGCCAAAATACCTGATTGGCAAGAAAATCATGTAGTTATCCTGTTACAAGAACTGCATCGATTAGGAAAGACCTATTTTGGCAATGCTAATTTTACCAAACAAGTAATTTATAAGCTAGAAGATATGCCAGAAGTCGAGCGATCGCTGTTTATCACTTGGCTAAATCAATCGCCACTGGGTAAACTATGGCAGTAGCAGGGAAATTTTTTCACAAAATTCCTGCCACTGGCACTTGCTTTTGGTGTCCGATTGTGTATTACCTGATAAACACACTGCTAGATATACAGTCCTTTAACTCAAAATACTGCCAGAGTGCATCTACATAGTCAAGTCCTATGAGTAACTCTTACGAGAATTCGTTCCTTTCTAAATCAATTTTCACTACTCAGAACATTGTCTTAGCTAATATTGGCTGGGCCGTACTGGCACTGCTATACTTTTTGTTATTTAGTGCCAAAGTTCCTGGAGCCGATGGCATAGAAAGCCGAGCCGAGTGGTATGTGATTGGCACAAATATTTTTGAAGCTTTAGCTTATTTGGGTGCCAGTATCTTATGCTTGAAGAACTGGCTGAGTCCGCAAATCGTCAGTGGCCGGAATGTTTGGCTCTTAATTGGGCTAGGTATGCTTTCTTATTTCGTTGGAGGGATAATTTTCGGCTATACCGAAATAGTTTTAAAAGATGAACCGGATGTGTCTGTGGGCGATATATTTTTTGTACTGACTTATCTATTACTTGGCGCAGGCATGATTTTAGCTGTGGCTTCCAGGCGAATCAATCTGGAAAAATGGCAGTGGTTAATTGTATTAGCAATTGCAGTGTTCGGTAGTTTGTTGGCATGGTGGATTTCTATGCAACAAGAAACACCCTCAGAACTGCTAGTCGCTATTTTGAATTGGTTTTACGTAGTTAGCGATGTAGTTTTGTTAATTATTGCTACCACTCTGCTACTAGCCTTTTGGGGGGGAAGAGTTTCCCAGTCTTGGCGAATGATTGCAGCGGCGGCCTTTTCGCTCTACATTGCAGATATGTGGTTTAAATATGCCCAAGGCCCCAATTATCAAAGTGGAGAAATATTAGAAGTGTTTTGGGTGTTTAGTGGAGTGTTATTTGGTATGGGCGCTGCCTTAGAATATGACGCATCACTAAGACGAACGCGGCGTACCAGCGGACGTAAACGAGCTTAGTAAGGATTTTTGGTATCTACCGTGAGAAAACTAACAGACTCTGACAAGCAAGAAATTCTGAAGTTATATCGAGAGACTGCTGAAACAACCTCAACTTTGGCAGACCGCTATGGTGTGAGTAATTCGACAATTAGTCGCCTGCTCAAAAGCACTTTGCCAGAAGATGAGTATGAATACTTAGTCTCCTTAAAGCGGGCTGCGAGAACTCCTGAAGGAAGGGCACAGGTAAGCTACGAGCAGTTACCACTGCTGAGTCAACCAGAACCAGAGCCGGAGATAGAAGTTCCACCCAGCGAAAGCCAACCCTTGGAAGTGCCAAAGGTTGAGCCACTACCACGTAAGATAATTCGTGTAGAGCAGGAAGTGTATTCAGAGGAAACGGCGGAGTCAATTGCTGCTAGTAGAAGAGTGCGGCGACGCCCCTCGGCTGCGGAGAAACCGAAACTCCGAGTCACAGCAGATAAATTAGAAACTCCAGAGCCAAAGCCGCCGGAAATAGTCAGCATCCCCATCCCACCGCTAAAGAATGAACATCCAGGAGCGGCTGTTATCGCGCACATGCTGGGCGAAGATTTGCTCGACGAATCCGAAGATTTGGATGATTTAGATGATGATGATTTAGAGGATGACGACTTTGAGGAAGAAGACTTTGATGATGATGACCTGGATGAGCAAAGACCTTTAGTTACAAGAAGAAGACCAGGTGAAGCATCAGTTGAAGTTTTACCACTGTCGATAGCCAATTTGCCCAAAACTTGCTATTTGGTAATTGACCGTTCCTCAGAATTAATTACGCGACCTCTGAAGGACTTTGGTGATTTGGGACAAATTCCCAGCCTGGAAACCCAACAAAGAACTCTGCCGGTGTTTGATAACCATCGTGTCGCCAAGCGTTTTTCTACTAAACGCGATCGCGTGATTAAAGTTCCTGATAGTAAAATGCTCCATAAGGCTCGGACTCATCTGCAAGCTAAGGGCATCACACGACTGCTGATTGATGGTCAGGTCTATTCTTTGTCTACGGTTTAGGAGTTAGAAGTCAGGAGTTAAGAGTTTCATAATTCTTAACTCTTAACTTTTAACTCCTAACTCTAAGCGTAAACAGCCCTTGCAAAACGCTCTGCTAAATAAATAATGTCCTGTTTGCGAGCAATTTGGTTCATCCATTGTTTGGGAATATTTTCCACCCCGTAGTAAATTCCCGCTAATCCACCGGTGACAGCCGCAGTAGTATCGGTATCTCCGCCTAAATTGACAGCTTTCAGTACTGCCTCAGAATAAGACGAGCTATTTAATAAACACCACAGGGATGATTCCAAGGTGTCAATTACATAGCCACCAGAATTAATCTCTTCTACTGGTATCTTGGCAATTTCACCACTCAAAACTCTGCCAAAATGCGGCTTCTCTAATAAAAATTCTCGCACAGAATAAATTGTTTGGATATCTTGCAGTCCTTGTAAATAAGCTGTTTGGGGGTCAGCCCCTTCTAAGAGCGCCACTGCAATACTAATATAAATGCCACAGGCCATTTGAGAACGGAGATGAGCATGGGTAATGGAAGAAACTTGATGTACTCGTACAATCAATTCATCCATAGTTAGACTTTTGTGACAATAAGCCATCGGCAAGATTCTCATTAGAGAACCATTGCCATTACTATTTTCACTACTACCACCTGCTTTTAGGGGTGGAGTTCCTTGTTTCCAGTTGACAATTGCTAAAAACGTGGTGTTACCGATATCAAATACTTCACCTTGAGCAGTCCAGTAACTTTCGTGATACCAGCGCCAGAAGGAATTAGCAATCGCATCCAGTGAAAATCCCTCACAAAGACATTCTGCCAAGCAAAAGGTCAGCGAACTGTCATCTGACCATGTACCAGCAGGAACATCCCAAGTTCCATAACCCAGCATCGATATGACTGGAGATTTTACTCTTTCAGCGCGGCTGGTGAATTCTACTGGCACACCCAATGCATCACCAACACATAAACCCATCAAACCAGACAACGTTTTTGCAGAGATTAGCATTGTTCAACCAGCATGAAACTTTTCTACAACTGATTTTACTTGCGAAAAGCCGATTATCAAACGCTTGGTATAATTTTTAACTCCAAACTAGCTGTAAACAGCCCTTGCAAAACGCTCTGCTAAGTAAATAATGTCTTGTCTACGAGCAATTTGGTTCATCCATTGTTTGGGAATATTTTCCACCCCGTAGTAAATTCCCGCTAATCCACCAGTGACAGCGGCGGTAGTATCGGTATCTCCGCCTAAGTTGACAGCTTTCAGTACAGCCTCAGAATAAGACGAGCTATTTAACAAACACCACAGGGATGATTCTAAAGTATCAATCACATAGCCACCAGAATTAATCTCTTCCACTGGTATCTTGGCAATCTCACCACTGAAAATTCTGCCAAAATGCGGCTTCTCTAATAAAAATTCTCGGACAGAATAAATTGTTTGGATATCTTGCAGTCCTTGTAAATAAGCTGTTTGCAGGTCAGCCCCTTCTAAGAGTGCCACTGCAATACTAATATAAATGCCACAGGCCATTTGCGATCGCGCATGAGCATGGGTAATCGCCGAAACATCATGCACTCGCGCCAGCAATTCGCCTAAAGTTAAACTTCTGTGACAATAAGCCATCGGCAAGATTCTCATTAAAGAACCATTGCCATTACTATTTTCAACCTTACCGCCCGCTTGATGGGGGACAACTCCCTGTTTCAGGCGCATAATTGCTGTATGAGTAGTTTGACCAATATCAAAGACATCGCCACGGGGAGTCCAGTAAGCCTCCTTGTACCACCGCCAGAAGGAATTAGCTATAGCATCCAACGAATACCCCCTACAAAGGCATTCTGCCAAGCAAAAGCTTAAGGAACTGTCATCTGACCAAGTTCCTGGTGGTTGATTCCATGTGCCATAACCCAACATCGTTGTCACTGGAGATTTTACTCGTTCAGCACGGCTAGTAAACTCCACTGGTACACCCAACGCATCACCGACACATAAACCCATCAAACCAGACAACGTTTTTGCAGCGGTTAGCATTATTCAATCTCCACGAAAATTGCTCAAAATTAACTTTATAGATTCCCTCTATAGCTTGTTGCAACAGATGTTACAGCCTACTTTTTCATCATCTGTGAAAAGCTCGGCAAAAATTATTAATCGGGTATTTTATTTACCATACCCAGACTTAATTTTAGTTCCAAATATTGTGACACTTTTAAAAGCGTCTGTTGTGGGAACAAACAGCCAGAATGAAAAGACATTGAGATGTAATTATAACAGCTTATTTATCAATTGAAGGGATAGTTATTCTGTAAGCGTTATACATTAACAACAACAACTTTGATTAAAAAGTTGAGAATCATTTGGAACATTATCACTTTATTTTCGACCTGGAATATACAAGTAAAAAATACAAAATTTGGTAAAAATTATGAAACGCTTACTCAAGTCTTTCGTGACAATTTCTGCATTGTCTTCCTTAATAGTTGCTCCTTTTGTTCTATCAGCTGGTCAAGCTTCTGCTGAAACTAAAAAGGGTACTGATGCTAGCTATGTTGGTGCTGGTGTTGCAGCTGGCGTTACCAGTGGCGGACAAGGTATCAACGATGATGCCACATTTGGTGGTAATGTTACAGGTCGCGTGAAATTAGGAACTACGCCATTTTCTGCACGCGGTAATGTTCTCTGGAGTGATAAGACAAGTGCCATTATCCCAGAACTTTCTGTGGATGTGCCCATCGCTAATAGAACTAATGCTTATTTAACTGGTGGTTATTCTTTTGTAGAGAAAGATGGCTCACCAACTCCTATAGGTAACAAAGATTCAGTAGTGGTAGGTGCTGGTGTTGAATCGGAAGTTGCTAACAATTTCCTCGTCTACACTAATGCCAAAGTAGGAATTGGTGCTTACCAAAATAGCGATACTCCTGCTGTTAGCATCAATGGTGGTTTAGGCTATCGGTTCAAATAAAAAATTATTGAGTCCTCAGTCACTCTATACTTTACTTAAGTACTCAGGACTCAGCACACAAAACTCACTACTTCAAAAAGCTGGTTTTGTTAAGTGTTACATCACTGACAAAGCCGGCTTTTGCCGTGGTAAAATTAAATTATTCCTCATTATTCCGGCCGGATTACCGGGGATCAAATAGCCGAAGGGTGCTGATTCGGCGTCTACTAATGCTTTATTGAGAATACTATACAAGTCTAATGGTTAAATCTGCTCCTTCCCCCATCGCAACCCGTAAGCCTTCCAAAGTAGAAGGAATCAAGGAAAATAGTAATTTTTTGCGTGAACCTGTAGCAACTGAAATCCTTCAAGACACTACCCATTTTACCGAAAATGCGGTGCAGCTTTTGAAGTATCACGGTTCTTACCAGCAGGATAACCGCGACAACCGCACCAAGGGACAGGAAAAAGATTACCAGTTTATGCTGCGGACAAAAAATCCAGGTGGTTTAGTACCGCCGCAGCTATATCTGGCTTTAGATAAAATAGCTGATGAGTATGGCAACCACACGTTACGAGCAACTACCCGTCAAGGTTTCCAACTGCACGGAATTTTAAAGAAAAATCTTAAGTCAGCGATCGCCACCATTGTCAAGAACCTGGGTTCGACTTTGGGAGCTTGTGGCGACATTAACCGAAATGTGATGGCACCACCAGCCCCCTTTAAGAATCGCCCAGAGTATCAGTATGCTTGGGAGTATGCCCAGAATATTGCTGACTTGCTGACAGCGCAAACAGGTGCTTATTACGAAATTTGGTTAGATGGGGAAAAGGCAATTAGTGCTGAAGAAGCCCCAGAGGTAAAGGCAGCCCGACAGCGCAATGGGAATGGCACAATTATCCATGACAACGAAGAACCGATTTATGGCACGTACTATATGCCCCGCAAGTTCAAAATTTGCGTGACGGTGCCAGGGGATAATTCGATTGATTTGTATTCCCAAGATTTGACGTTGGTAGTGATTACCAATAAGAAGAAGCAATTAGAAGGATTTAATATTTTTGCTGGTGGTGGTTTAGGTAGAACCCACGGTAAAGAAGAAACTTTCGCTAGGTTAGCAGACCCCATCGGTTATGTGGCGAAAGATGATGTTTACGACATTGTGAAAGCGATTGTTGCGACCCAAAGAGATTATGGCGATCGCACCGACCGTCGTCATGCCAGATTAAAATATTTAATCAACGATTGGGGTCTAGATAAATTCCGTGCCAAAGTTGAAGAATATTTCGGTAAATCAATTGAAGCCTTCAAACCACTGCCAGAGTTTAAATATTACGACTTCCTCGGCTGGAATGAACAAGGTGATGGCAAACTATTCTTAGGAATTTCCATTGACAATGGTCGAATCAAGGATGAAGGTTCGTTTCAACTGAAAACCGCCTTGCGGGAAATTGTTGAACAGTTTAACTTACACATCCGCCTGAGTGCCAACCATAACCTGATTTTTTACGATATTGAGCCAGATAGCAAGCAAGCTATTCAAGACATTCTCAGCCGTCACGGTGTCGTAGACGACCCCAGTAAAATCGAACCTTTAGTGCGGTATGCAATGGCTTGTCCGGCTTTGCCCACTTGCGGCTTGGCAATCACAGAATCAGAACGGGCAATACCGGGTATTTTGGAAAGAGTTCGCGCCCTTTTGGATAAAGTTGGTTTACAAAAAGAACATTTTGTGGTAAGAATGACAGGATGCCCCAATGGTTGCGCTCGTCCCTACTTAGCAGAATTGGGCTTTGTCGGTAGCGCCCCAGAATCTTACCAATTATGGTTAGGGGGTTCGGCAAATCAAACTCGACTGGCGCAACCTTACATAGAAAAGCTGCACCATAATGACTTGGAAACCTTCTTAGAGCCGATTTTTGTCTACTTTAAGAAATCTCGCAAATCGAAAGAAAAGTTTGGTGATTTTTGCGATCGCGTTGGTTTTGATGCCATCCGCGAATTTGCTGCTAGCTACGAACCGCAAACAGCTAATGGTGCAAACAAATCGCGCCATCGGGTCAATTTGAAAGAAGAGGTTTATGGCAAGTTGAAAGAAGTAGCAGAAAGCCAAGGTAAGCCGATGACTCAATTAGTTACTGAAGCGCTAGAGGTTTACTTCCAGAATCTTTCGTAAGCCGAATAAATAATTAAACCATGATGGACACAGATGGATTTATCTGTGTCCATCTTTGATTTGATATTCTTGAAATTCCAAAATCCCATGTCTCAACTGCAAAGAATTGCGATCGCACCCTCCCAACTCCAACAAGGGCAAATTTTGCTCACCAAAGAACAGCAACATTATTTGGGGCGCGTGTTGCGCTTGCGTGAAGGCGATCGCTTTATTGCAATGGATGGTAAGGGAAAATGGTGGTTAGCGCAGCTAGCAGGGGAACAAGCACAGGTTTTAGAAGCGCTTTTGGTAGAAACAGAATTACCTGTATCGATTACGCTGATGGTGGCGTTGCCCAAAGGCAATGGATTTGATGAAGTAGTGCGATGTTGTACAGAGTTGGGAGTAACTTGTATTGCACCAGTATTGAGCGATCGCACTTTACTTCATCCTAGTCCTCAAAAGCTCGAACGTTGGCGGCGCATCGCAGCCGAAGCCGCCGAACAATCAGAGCGCTCATTCGTGCCGACAATTTTAGAGCCTGTTGCTTTTAATACGGGTTTGTCATTAGTCATTAGTCATTTGTCATTGGCGAATAGGCAACAATATATTTGTGTCGCGCGTGGTGAGTTTCCCCATTTAAAAGATTGCTTACACCACAAAGGACAAATGACAAATGACATAGGACAAATGACAAATGACACAGGACAAGAAACAATTGTCATTGCTACTGGCCCAGAGGGAGGATGGACAACAGAAGAAATTGAGAATGCGAAGTCAGTTGGATTTCAACCTGTTTCCCTTGGTCGCCGCATCCTGAGAGCAGTTACAGCCCCAGTAGTAGCATTATCCTTGATTACCGCAATTTGTGAAGTATAAATGATTTATAGCTCACGCAAAATTACTTTTGCGCGAGACATCACTCCAACGTGTATTTAAAGTAAGTGATGATTGAGCAAGTTGCGATCGCCTTTGAGCATAAAGACTATAAAACAGCAGCTAAATTACTCAAACAGCTGCAAAAAGAATCACCCGAAAATCCTTGGGTACAATATTATCTCGGTCGGCTCCATGAAGTGTCTCAAAAGCGCCAAGATGCAGAACAAATTTATCGGCAATTGCTGCGAGATACAAGGAACGCCAAAATAGTAACGCTCGCACGCCAAGGTTTGCGACGGCTACAAGAAATGGAGCTAGAAGAAAGACAAAGAGCTATTTCCCAAGCAAAATCTGAACCAAATAACACCGAACTTGGCGTATTAGTCTTAGAGCCACTCAGCACCGAGATGAAAACAGAAGCATCTCGAAAATTTGCTCAGATTATGCAGCTAGATCCCTACACTGCACGGCTGATACTCCCAAGTCGTGGCTGGAGATTGTACCGCACTGGCCAAGTAGGAGAACTAAAATTTTATGGCAAACAGCTACAGCAGGCTGGTATTCCTTGCTTTTGGGCAACAATAGCGCAAATTCAGCAAATTCAAGTTTATCAAGTCAAACATTTCCAAGCATCTACCCCACAAGCTACTGTTGTTTGCCGAAACGAAGTCAATCAACTTGGTTCTCTCACCTTTGACTGGTCAGAAGTCACAGCAAGAGTAGTAGGACTTTTGCCCATTTTTGAACAAGTTGTAGATGTTGATGCCCGCCGTAAACTGGAATGGAAAACCCAAACACAAGACTATGCTCAGTTTTGTGATTTACACATCCCTGGTAGGCGTTCCATTCTCCGACTTTATGATAACGGCTATGAATTTCAGCAAGGTTTAGAAATCATTCCTCAAGCTAGCCAAAATACAATCAGAATTAATTGGAATAATTTATCAAGTTGGATTGACCAGCAACTACCTCAAGTCAAAATATGGTCAGATTTCACGTCTTTTGCAGATACAACATTAGATCAAACAGAAATGTTGAGTCATATCAAGTCTCACATCGATCTGTTTCGTCGAGAACAGACTAATTGGGATTCAGCTTTTCATTTGTATAGTGGACTGGTGTTTGTTAAATAATTCGTAATTCGTAATTCGTAATTCGTAATTAAGTTACTTATTGCCTACTTTAAAAAGTAAGTTCACAAATCAAATAGGGGTGTTCTATGAATATAGTAAGTGCTAAAAACCAATATCTAGGGGGTTTGTATGTTCAATCGCCTCAAGGAGAGCAACTAGTTTTTCCATTCAAACATACAGAAGTTATAGCAAAAATTGCAGGTAACTTGTCACGAGTTGATGTCATCCAAAGCTTTGAGAATCCCTTTACGCAGCCTTTAGAAGCAGTCTATATCTTTCCGTTACCTGATGAGGCGGCGGTGGATGACATGGAAATCAAAATAGGCGATCGCATCATCAAAGGTAATATTAAAAAACGTGAAGAAGCACAACAAATTTATGAAAAAGCCAAACAAGAAGGACGCACCGCCGGACTTTTAGAACAGGAACGAGACAACATTTTTACCCAATCTCTAGCTAACATCAAACCTGGCGAACAAATTGATGTCACAATTCGTTATACCGAAAGTTTAAAATTTGAGGCGGGAAACTACGAATTTGTTTTCCCGATGGTGGTGGGGCCAAGATATATTCCGGGAACGCCGATAGATGGTAGCGGTGATACAGACCAAGTTCCTGATGCTTCCCGCATTACACCGCCTGTAGTCCCAGAAGGAATGCGTAGGCGTAGCCCGTCGCAGACATCGCGTCACAATATTAATGTCACAGTAGAAATTGATGCGGGTTTACCAATTTCTGAAGTACGTTCTCCTTCCCATCAATTAAAAATTGAACACTCAGGCCAAATTGTGCGGATTCAATTAGCCGGAGAAGATACAATTCCCAACAAAGATTTAATTCTCCGCTATCAAGTTTCTGGTCAAGAAACTCAATCTACAGTACTAACCCAAGCCGACGATCGCGGCGGACATTTTGCCATATATCTGATTCCAGCTTTAGAATATTCTACTGATGAGATTGTTCCCAAAGATGTCGTATTTTTGGTGGATACTTCCGGTTCCCAATCTGGCGATCCGTTGCAAAAGTGTCAAGAATTGATGCGGCGATTTATCAATGGGTTAAATCCCAACGATACTTTCACAATTATCGATTTTTCCAATAGAGTTAGACAGTTATCGCCAACACCTCTGTCGAATACACCAGAAAATCGTGCCAAAGCGATCGCTTATATTAATAATTTACAAGCTGATGGCAGCACAGAAATGCTCAGTGGCATTCATACAGCTATCAATTTCCCCACACCAGCCGGAAGATTACGCAGCGTCGTACTTCTAACAGATGGCTATATCGGTAACGAAAATGAGATTTTAGCAGAAGTACAACAGCATCTCCAACCAGCAAATCGCCTTTATAGTTTTGGTGTTGGTAGTTCAGTTAACCGTTTTTTACTAAATCGCATCGCCGAAATTGGCCGGGGAATATCCCAAATCATTCGTCATGATGAACCCACAGAAGAAGTAGCCGAAAAGTTCTACAAACAAATTAACAATCCTGTACTCACGAATATTCAAATCTTTTGGCAAGGTGACACAGAATCGCCTGTGATTTACCCAAAGGTAGCGCCTGATTTATTTTGCGAACAACCATTAGTTTTATTTGGTCGCAAACAAGATAGAGTTACTGGTAATCTGCAAATCTCCGGCATTGCTGCGGGCGGTAAGCACTACGAAAAAACGTTTAACCTGATATTTGAGGAAACAGGAAATCTTGCTGTGGCGCAGTTGTGGGGACGCGCTCGGATCAAAGATTTGATGAATCAAATGGTGAGTTTTGAAACTAAAGCTAGTGTAGAAGCAGTTACAGAAACAGCCTTAACTTATCAACTGCTTTCTCAATACACCGCTTTTGTAGCTGTCAGCGATGACGTGCGGGTTGAACCAGGAAGCGAATACTTGTCTATGCAAGTGCCAGTGGAAATGCCGGAAGCAGTTAGTTACGAAGGAGTGTTTGGCAATGCCCCAGCTGGTGGTTTTGCGGGTCAAATGGAATTCTTAACCTTATCAGCACCAGATCCAGATTTTCTTCGGCAAAAGCGATCGCCACAATCTCCAGCAGCCAAAGAAGTCGAGATATCTTTGAGCTTTGATTTCGAGGAGATGGAACAAGATGAAATCTTAGACGCAGCCATCAACCATCAGTTAGAGGTCATCAGCATCACTGGCTTGGATAATACAGAAATTGCTAATCTAACCCGACACCTTCAGCAACTAAACTTTCCTTCAGGCTTCAGTGGTGAAATCGTCTTTGAGTTCACCGTCAACAAAGGTCGGGTAGAACGGGTAGTTTTGGATGAGGAAACCTCTACCCTAAAAGATCCAGTTGTAGTGGAGACAATTAAGCGATCGCTCTTACTTTGGAGAGTTTCCTCATCTACAACTGGCAAAGTTATCTTAACCTTGCATCTTCACACTTAATCTAGAGAGACCGTAAATTTACGGTCTCCATGAATTATTTAGGTGTTTTAATCTGACGTGCCATGTCTAGATAAGCAGTCATATTCGCTCCTGGACGACGACGACCATTAGAGCTAGTAGCCGAAGGAGCCAGATATTTTGGTGCAAAGGTTGTTTCAGTTGGCTGCTCTTTGAGTACTTTGGCTGCTGCGGCTTTTTCCTTGTTGCCCGGTTCAACTTTAAGACCCTCAGCAGTCTGGACTAGTTGAACATCGGCTGGTTTGGGATTTTTAGCTGATTTTTCCTTAGTCTTAGCCTTAGTAGCAGCGGTTTTTGTTCCGTTCAATGAATCTGGCTTGGATGGAGTTGGTGTGTCTGATGTAATCGTCTCTGCTACTTTCTTCGCATTTGATGCAACTGTCGATGTAACTGTCTCTGCTACTTTCTTTGCGCTCGATGCTACCTCTTTAGCAGCATCTTTGGCAGCATCTTTGGCTTCATCCAATTCTAAGAAGTAGCCGTTGCTTTTCTTCTTCCCCGGTAATAATCCGGTAAAGAAACCCAGAATACCCCCAAGGAAACCCTGAATACCCGAAATTAACTTTTTGATAAAATCCATTACAATTACTCCTGCCTTTTACCTTTTATATTTGCAACTAGACCGTAATTGTTAAAAATTACGACAAAATGTTACATTATCTACTTGTCGTCACACCGCTCTGGTGACAACCCTTATAGATTTGTGCTTAATTAACATTGTAGTAAAACCACAGGGCAAATGTTCTATTGCAAGCATTTGCAACCTGCACACACCGAGAACTAATTATTAAATTTTACTGTAGCTAAGAGCAAGATTCTGAAAGCAAGCTTTACAATAATTAACATTTCTTTGTTTGATAAATACCCAATTGAAGTTAAATAAGCAGTTTGCTCCACCCAGTCAAAGGAGTGTCATAGCCTATTGGCAAACGAATGGATTAATTTGTAAAACTTTATACAAGTTTTCTTTGAAAGCATTTTAGTTTTGTTTGCAACAATAACTTTTTAGGACTTATGCAAACCCTACGAACTCTTGGCATTCTTCTTTTCGAGACGCTTCTCTTTCAGAGACACTAAAGCGAACGCGTTGGCGGAAGCCTCTCGTAGAGAAGGCGTCTTGGCAGTTTGATATATTAAGCTTTTTGGCTATTTTTGCGTAAGTCCAGCTTTTAAAGAATCCGAAAAACAATAGCTTCAGTTTGTAGAGGAGTATGTGTCTACAAAAGTGAAATACACCCCTGAATCTTAGTTAGATTTTGTAAATGAACATTGAAAATCAACAACGCAATCCCGTTTTGTTAATACACGGCATTGACGACACAGAAGCAGTTTTCTATAAAATGGCGGCTCAATTAAGACTACAGGGCTGGTCTGTATATTCCCTGAATCTCTTACCTAATAATGGTGATGTGGGTCTTGATGAATTGGCAAAACAAGTAGCAGATTATGTTACAGCGACCTTTGCACCAGAACAACGCTTAGATTTAGTAGGCTTCAGTATGGGAGGAATTGTCAGCCGTTACTATGTTCAGCGATTAGGAGGAATTAACCGCGTGCAGCAATTTATTACCATCTCTTCGCCCCATTATGGAACTGTGGTTGCTTATGGTTCTAGGCGTCCTGGTTGCCTACAAATGCGCCCCGACAGCATTTTTCTCAAAGATTTAAATTCTGATGCTGTAATGTTGGGACAGCTAGATTTTACGTCTATCTGGACACCTTATGATTTAATGATTGTCCCAGCAAATAGTTCACAAATGCCCGTAGGGAGCCAAGTAATAGTACCAGTTACTCTACACCCTTGGATGCTGACAGATCCCAGGAGTTTAAGAGTAGTCACAGCAGCTTTAGCAAAGCCTATTCAGTTACCCTTGCTGAATAAAAAATCTAGTCAGTAGCTAGAATGCTTGCTACGTTTGATTTATTCATCTTTAATTAAGAATTACAAATTTCTTAAATCCTATCCCCAATTTGCGTATGTTCGTAACTCCCAAAAATCGCCTCTGGATGACGATAATACTTGAACTCCATGAGATTATAAAAGGGATCTTCTAAAAAGAAAGTGCGATGCTCAAGAGGAGAACCGACAAAACGATTTTTGGTTTCTTCACGAAAAAGTAGCTGTTGTTGTTGTGCCCTTTGTAGTAAGTCTTGCCAGTCACGTTCTTGGGTAAAAATTAGCCCAAAATGTCTGGGATAGATAGTTTGTTGCGGTGCCAAAGGTTCTTTTGTGACATGAGCCACTAATTGATGACCGTAGAGATTGAGTATCAGAGCATGGTGGTTTTCACGACCAGGAATGCAGCCCAAACCATCTACATAATATGCTTTTGTTTGGGCAATGTCAGTTACAGGGAAAGCTAGATGGAATAAAGTTTGGCTCATAACTTATGTGAGAAAGACTAGTAATTTCTGCCATCTATAATTTATGCTATTAAGTTTTGATTGTGGTTAATTTGAACACAGTTTTTATTGATATTAACTTATATTCTTTATCCTTATTACTAATATTGGCGACTGAGTAATACTTCAGCTACTATACTCTGCGGCTACGGAGAAGAGTCTACCTAACTCAAAAGAAGTTTTGCATTTTGTTTAATCATTGCAGTGTATATCTAATGACATCATTGATGGTTTGACACTCAGCTTTCAGAGCTATGCCTACGCAAGTTAGTTAATAATACAAACATATTACTTTACCTAGAGAGGCTGCAAAAATAAAGTACTAAGCATCACAAATTCGTTATTCTGTTGATATTCAGACAAAATTACTCATGATTAATTGCTGATGTCATCCTCAATAGATTCTGTAAATCCCTGGTTAGTAGCAGTAGTATTAAACACAATTTTATTGGGTTTAGCTTGGATTGCTCCTAAAAAGCTACTTACCCCTGCTGGATTATTCCACGCCTGGTTTTTGGCCATCTTAATTTGGGTAACATTAGGCTGGCAAGGATATGCAGTAGTAATGTTCTATTTTTTGGTTGGTTCTGGCGTTACCCGCATCGGGATGGCGCAGAAGGAAGTAGAAGGAATTGCTGAAAAGCGTTCTGGGGCAAGAGGCCCAGAAAATGTCTGGGGTTCGGCTTTGACTGGGGCGCTGTGTGCTTTGGGAGTAGGAATAATAAATTCGGGATTACTTATACCTAGTTCCCAATCCCTAATCCCCAATCTCCAGTCCCTATTATTACTAGCCTATGTAGCGAGTTTCAGTACGAAGCTGGCTGATACCACTGCTAGTGAAGTTGGTAAAGCTTATGGTAAAAGCACCTTTTTGATTACCACACTCCAACCAGTACCTCGCGGCACAGAAGGAGCGGTAAGCTTGGAGGGAACTTTAGCTGGGATTGTGGCTTCTGTAGCGATCGCACTTGTGGGTTGGGGAGTTGGCTTAATCGATTTATTGGGAGTCGCTTGGTGTGTGCTGGCAGCATTTATTGCCACCAACCTAGAAAGTGTAATTGGCGCAACACTGCAATCTAAGTATACCTGGCTGACCAATGAAGTAGTAAATATTTTTAATACATTAATCGGTGCGATCGCATCTGTGTTACTTGCTTGGACATGGATAACTTTCATTAACTAGACTGGGGAGAATAAACAATTACCATTACTCGTTTAAGTGGGGCATTGAGCAAAACAATTCCGTTAATTGATAGCGGGGCATTTAGCCCGTTATCAGTTCCAGATTCCCCACTCAGCACTCTTGAAGAGCATTGGTAGAAAATAACTAATTTGCCTTACTACTGCGCCACCACTAATATTTTCAATCCTGATTTTGTCCCCACTAGACTGTAAAAGTGATTGTGGCAAATTATTTTATTTACTAGTTATATAATTTTTTGACCATTTAGATGTAATTATTTCATGGAATCTTTATCATTTTTATCCATTAATGACTAGATGATTTCTATATGATTTAATTTAAATAAAAGTCCTATAAGTGTTTAACAATTTTCACATAATTAGTTCATGGAATCTTTATCATTTTTGACAATTAATGACCAAACAATTTCTATAGAGCAAGCAGTAAAGTACCTGCAAGCTTCTGGGAAATTGGGACAGTTCATTGGGGATATTCTCCGGCAGTACGTAATTGAGGAAGAAATCCGAACACGAGATGATATTGAAATTGGTACCGCAATAACCGAACAGGCAATTATTGACTTTAGGCTGAAAAATCAACTTACCGATCCCCAAAACTTTCAAGAATGGTTAAAGACAAATAATACAGATTACGCTACTTTTCACACATCAGTTGCTTTTGGTTACAAGTTAGAAAAGCTGAAAGCTGTAGTGACACAAACAAAACTCCCAGAATATTTTATTGAGCGCAAAATTTTCTTGGATCGGGTGGTACTTTCCCGGATTGTTGTTGATAATCGAGAATTAGCAGACGAACTCCAAACCCAAATTGAAGAAGGAGGTAGTTTTGAGCAACTAGCTAAAGAGTATTCCCTTTCAGATGACCGAATTGTGAATGGCATGATGGGAATCGTCAGCCGAGGTAGTATGCCGGATATATTACGGGCAGCTATTGATGTGGCCAGTCCTGGACAATTGATCGGACCCATAGAAATCGTTGGCAAAGACTCTCCCCAAGGAGAAGGGCCTTATGGTTTGTTTCGAGTAGAACAATTTCTACCAGCGTCTTTAGAAGATACTCAACTACAGCAAGCACTACAAAATGAGTTGTTTGAAAAATGGCTAGCAGAGAAAATTCAAAAACTGACAGTCAAGTTACAAGTGAGTTAAAAATTCTGGATAATGAATCTTTACGATTAAAAGTGCTAGCTTCTTTGCCTTGGAATCAGCCACCGCTATCCTGGCTGACTCCCGAACAACAATCCCGATTGGAAAATGAGTGCCAAACCCGCCAGTATCGTCTTGGAGAAAAAATCTGGTCAAACGATGTTCGCGGTTATCAATTCTTAATTGTGGCTGGGAAAGTCCGCTTGCGAGAAGAGGGCGTTGGTAAACCAATAGCCGCCCTAGATGCAGGGGATTGGTTTGGCGACTTCCAAAAGCTGTCTGCGGATTTTAAAGCTGTAGCTGCTAGTAAAGAAGTGATAGTAGTTTATTGGGATACTGCGCTGTGGGCAGAATTTTCTCATCCACAAATTCAGGAATTTTGGCAAGCGTTACCAGTAGAGATGGAGGGACAAAGGGAAACATTTTCCTTTTCTAGCACTCCTTCAGTAATTTCAGCCTCAGACGGGACTTCCAGCCCCCACAGCCTCCAACCCCAAAAAGGACTCCCAGCCGCTAATTTAATCACTGCAATTTATCCGTTTGTTGCCAGTTGGAATACAGGTGCTGCGTGTTTAACAATGGTAGCGCAACAGTTAGAAAATTCTGTGCAACTGGAATGGGTGCAGCGTCAACTCAGAGGACAAGGCCCAAAACAGGTTGTGGAAGCAGCAGAAAAGTTAGGGTTAGTGTTGCGGCGCTTACAAGTGAGTTGGAGTGAGTTGCGACAGTTGTCATTTCCAGCTTTATTGCTATGGAATTCTGACTCACCCCAGAGTCCATCCTGGGTGGTGGCTTATGGAGTTAAAGGCGATCGCTTAATTATCGCTAATCCTCTAAATCCCGAACGGACTTGTGAAAGCTTGCCACAGTCCATAGTTGAAGCATCTTGGGATGGACGATTGTGGCAAGTAGAACTCATATCTCAGCAAGAAAAATTTAACCTCAGTTGGTTTACCCCAGCAGTTTGGAAGTATAAGGGATTGCTCACAGAAGTATTGTTAGCATCTTTTACCTTACAGCTTTTGGGGTTAACAACACCGCTAATTACCCAAGTCGTCATTGATAAAGTGATGGTACAGGGGAGTTTGCCAACTCTCGATGTGATGGCGCTGGCACTTTTATGCGTAGCCATATTTGAATCCGTACTGGGTATTCTACGCTTATTTATCTTTACCCATACAGCTCGCCGTCTGGATTTGAGTTTATCAGCACAGCTATTTCGCCATCTGATGCGTCTGCCATTAGCTTATTTTGAGTCGCGCCGCGTCGGAGACACAGTAGCAAGAGTCCAGGAACTCGAACAAATTCGTCAGTTTCTCACAGGTACAGCATTAACTGTAATTCTAGATAGCATCTTTGCTGTGGTCTACCTGGCATTGATGTTTTACTATAATATCCCACTTACCTTTGTCGCCTTAGCAGTACTGCCGTTGTTTGCCACATTGACAATAGTTGCAACACCAATTCTGCGTAACTGGCTCAACGAAACTTTTAACCGGAGTGCCGATAGTCAATCATTTCTAGTGGAGACAGTGACGGGGATTCACTCCGTTAAAGCCCATGCAGCTGAACCAGTAGCCCGCGATCGCTGGGAAGGCTTATTTGCCCGCTTCATTCGCACAGGCTTTAAAGCTTCTACTACCTCCAATATCAGCAGCAACATTGGTGATTTTCTCACCAATTTGTCCACCATGCTGATTCTCTGGTTTGGAGCCAGGTTAGTCATCGAACAAAAGCTCACAATTGGACAGCTTGTTGCATTTCAAATGTTGTCTGGTAGAGTCACAGGCCCGCTTTTGCGCTTAGTACAGTTGTGGCAAAACCTTCAACAAGTGCTACTTTCTGTAGATCGCATTGGTGATATTCTCAACGTCTCCCCCGAAGCTGAACTGGGAACTGGCTTAGTTTTGCCACCCCTGAAAGGACAAATCACCTTCGAGCAAGTATTTTTCCGCTACCGCCCGAACTTTGACGCAATTCTGCGGGGAATCTCTTTCAGTGCCGAACCAGGGCAGTTTGTTGGCATTGTCGGACGTAGCGGTTCTGGGAAAAGTACCCTGTCTAAGCTATTGCAACGCCTCTATCAAATTGAATCAGGACGCATCCTGATTGATGGTTTTGATATAAAAAGTGCTGATTTAGCCTCACTGCGGCAACAAATTAGTGTAGTTCTCCAAGAAGACTTTTTATTTAACGGTTCTATTTTGGAAAATATCACTCTCGGTAGTCCTGACATTACCGCAGAGCAAGTTGTAGAGGCAGCAAGATTAGCTGTGGCACATGACTTTATTAGTCAATTACCATACGGTTACGAAACCAATGTTGGCGAACGCGGTACAGCTTTATCTGGTGGACAGAGACAACGCATTGCTTTAGCAAGGCTATTTCTTTCCCAAGCGCCGATTTTAGTTTTGGATGAAGCTACTAGCGCCTTGGATAGTGAAACAGAACAACAAGTGCTGCAAAACCTGCAAAAAATTTCCGCCAACCGTACCGTATTTCTGATTGCTCACCGCTTTGCACCGCTTAAACGTGCCGACTTGATTTTGGTATTGGAGCAAGGCGTGATTGCCGAACGTGGTACTCACTCACAATTGTTGCAACAAAAGGGTTTGTATTGGTCACTATATCAACGGCAGCAAGCAAACATTTAGTAGATTTAACTAACTCAAAGCTTGTGGCTACATAAAAAATAAACCTTTGCAAAGCGGCTTCAGCATAGCTTTTGGCGAATGGAACATAATTCCGTTCGCCATTTTAATTTTGCTGATTTCAATACTGCCCTTAATTGAACGTGAGTTCGACGAGTGCTATTACTTATGTAAGTTGTATCTGGCACAAAGAAGGTTTTTTCGCTAGATGCAGCCGGACGCTATTGATTTGGCACGATTTTTGCATAAGGGTATTGTGACCCCTCCATAGCTGACAAAATACCACTAAAGACTTATGCAAAAAGAGCGAAGACCGAGTAAGAAGAGTTTGCGATCGCTTGATTGCTTAAATGTGTTTCTCGCAGATGTGCGCGATGGTGTTGGGCCATATCTGAGTATTTACCTGAAAGCTTCAGCAAATTGGAACCCTGCCCAGATTGGATTGGCGATGTCAGCTTCGTCAATTGCCACAGTTATTGCTCAAACACCAGCTGGTGCATTGGTTGACAGGCTACGTCAAAAACGGATGTTGATTATACTGGCGGCTGTGTTTGTTTCTATCGGCTGTATTGCTATGGGCTTGTTCCCCAGTTTGCCTGTTGTCCTCGGTTCTCAGATTATGATTGGGATTGCTGCTGCAATTTTTCCACCTGCGATTACTGCTATTACTCTGGGACTCGTAGGACATGAGAGATTAGATAGGCGGGTAGGTCGTAATGAAACATTTAACCATGCAGGAAATCTGCTAGCTGCTACTCTCGCTGGTTTAGCAGGTTACTTTATTGCACGCAAGGCAATATTTTTCCTGGTTGCAGCTATGGCTGTGGGCAGTATTATTTCAGTGAGGATGATTCGCGAAAGAGAGATTGACCACGAACTAGCGCGTGGAGATAGTGAAGAAGGAGAGGAGGAAGATAATCAAAAACATCAGCAGCGCTATGAAGGCATATTGCAATTATTAAGCGATCGCCAAATCTTATTTTTTACTGTTGCAGTAGTTCTGTTTCACTTTGCCAATGCTGCCATGTTACCGCTAGTTGGTCAAGAATTGGCACAGGGTAAAGGGACAAGTGACACAGTTTATATGTCTGCTTGTATCATTGTCGCTCAGTTAGTGATGATTCCAGTGTCTAACTTGGCTGGGCGTTTTGCACATACAGCCAGAAAACCCATATTTTTGCTGGGCTTTGCTGTCTTACCGATTCGAGGAGTGCTGTATACGTTTTCGGACAATCCCTATTTTCTCGTTTCTGTACAAATTCTGGATGGTATTGCAGGCGGGATTTTTGGTGTGCTTTCGGTGTTGATGGTAGCTGATTTGACTAAAGGCACGGGACGCTTTAATCTTACCCAAGGGATGCTCAACACTGCCATTGGTGTTGGTGCGGGTTTGAGCAATGTGTTAGCTGGGTTTGTGGTTAAAAGTGCTGGTTACAATGTTGGTTTTTTGATTTTAGCAGCGATCGCAGTTGTGGCTTTAGCAGTTTTTTGGTTGTGTGTACCTGAAACAAAAACAGGAGTTAATAGAAAAGCATCACATCAAACCGCTTCGGGGAGTCATTAATCATTAATCATTAGTCATTAGTTATTAGTCATTAGTCCAAAATAAACACGTCCACTCTTTAACATGGCTTGAATTAGTCCCATGAAAGACAAAGTTTTTCCACCTACAAGGGGCGAGGTATGCACTAAAATCCAATGACCAATGACTACTTAATCAAAAGCATCTAGCAAAATCATGATTGTTTTCAGATATATCATCATTGGGCTGACTTATATCGGTTTGGGTTTAGGATATCTCCCTGGTTTGCGGATGAACCGAGCCAGTATTGCTTTAGTTGGTGCATCTTTGCTGATGGCATTCGGGGTATTAGACCTCAAAGAAGCATGGCTTGCCATAGACTATAAAACGCTGATTTTCCTGTTTGGCATGATGGTAATCAGCACAAACTTAGCTTACGCTGGTTTTTTTCAACTAACCCTTGATACAGTTACACACTTCACCCGTAGCCCTTTGGGTTTGCTAATTGTTTTAACTTTCGGTAGTGGAATTCTCTCCGCTTTTTTTCTGAACGATACCATCGCTCTAATTTTGACTCCTTTGGTTCTCGGTTTAACCCAAACTTTGAACCTCAATCCTATTCCTTACTTACTTGCCTTGGCGGGAGCAACTAATCTGGGTTCAGTGGCTACCTTAAGTGGTAATCCGCAAAATATTTTAATTGGTTCCTTCTCTGATATCAGCTATCTCGATTTTGCAAAAGCATTGACTCCCATCGCATTAGTAAGTTTGTTGATCCAAATTGGGTTATTGTGGTGGCTTTATCCTGATGTCCGTTCTACTAAATCTTGTCCGAGTGTAACCCCCGCACGTTACCGCATATTTAAACCGTTACTGACTAAAAGCCTATTGATTACCGGAGGATTATTAATTGCATTCTTAATTGGGATACCCCCAGCCCAAGCAACACTTGTAGCTGCTAGTTTACTATTCATTACTAGACGAATCAAACCGCAACGAGTTTTAAACAAAGTGGATTGGGATTTACTGGTGATGTTTTCTGGACTATTTATTGTTACCACTGGAGTAGAAAAATTAGGAATATTGAGTTTATTTAGCAGTTTAGTTTCTACTCCCCTGAACATATTAGGAATTACTGCTCTCCTTTCAAATTTAGTTTCTAATGTTCCGGCAGTCTTGTTACTACAACATTTAATTCCCCATCCAGACACGAAAACCTGGTTACTATTAGCAGCAGGATCTACCTTAGCAGGTAATCTAACTTTGTTAGGTTCAGTTGCTAATTTAATTGTTGCTGAGGCTGTCGCAAAACTTGGTTATCAGTTGTCATTCTGGGAACATCTGCGTTTTGGTCTACCGTTAACTGTGCTGACTCTCATCCTGGCTTATTTTTGGATTTAGTCATTTGTCATTTGTCAAAGGTGCAACGTTCAGGTTCAAAGCTGCAATGTTCAGGTTCAAAGGCGCAACTTCGAGGCTCAAAGGCTCAACTTTGATATTTCAAGAGACTTCCTTGCTTCCCATCTTTTTATAGCTGTAGTCACACTCTTTAAGACATAAGGATGCAGTGAAAGAAGAGAGTTAGCAATAGTTTTACCTCCTGCCTCCTGCCCTCTGCCTCCTGCCTCCTGCTATATCAGTCAACTTGCGTTGATGTGATGACTTTATCCCAGCAATTTTACGGTATTTTGTAACTGTTCTGCGAGTGATTGGCAGACAAAATCGCATTTTCAAAAGCTGGGCTAATTGCTCATCAGTATAAGGATTGGCGGGTGATTCTTCTGCAATTAACTGTAATAGCATCTGTTGGATTTGTTGAGGAGTACGTCCGCCTACTCCTATAGGAACACATAGTGAATGCAACGGAATTATCTGACTGTTTTGGTTACAAACTAATATATACCGTCCCCGCACAATCCGACTGACTGTAGAGTTACTAAGTCCTACCGATTGAGCTACTAATTGCTGAGGGGTAGATACTAAGTCTAATTTATCCCGACTTTGCAAAAAAGCTTGCTGGCGCTCAACTAAAAATTTCCCAACTTTGAGCAGATTTTCCTGCCATTGTTGCAAAGCTGTGAGTAAATTTCTAGCTTTTTGTAATAATGCTTCTAATTGTTGGGTATCTCGCCTTGCTTTTGGTGATTCCTGCAAAAGCTTAATAGCTTCGGAATTTAGACAAAAACGTTGTTTGACTTCATAGGCTAAAGAAATTTGCCAACTTCCAGCTATTAACTCAATTTTTAAATCAGGGGTGACGATGGGAGCATCGCTACCACCAAAGTTTCTGGCGGGACGAGGTTCTAATTCTTGAATTTTATGAATAGCATCGGTGATTTTATCGATGTCAACATTAAAATATTGATGATTTTGGCGCAGTTCTTGCAATAGTAATTGACAATTGTGCTTTGACTCGGAAGAATTACCAATACAATTTGCTATATCTTCTAAATAATTTTTAACTAGTAGAAAAGCTAGGCTTTCCGGCTGGTTTTTGAGTTGTATTAACAAACATTCTTGTATGGTTCGCGTACCAATTCCGGGTGGATCTAAACTTTGGAGGAGAGGAATAACAGCCTCTAGTTCTTTTGCACTCCAGATACTACCATCTGCCCAAACTTCTGGAGTTTCTTCTAAGTAACCTGAGTTTGATAACCACTGAGTTAGATAGGTTAAGGCTTCGCGTTGTTTGTATGGTATTGACAAAGCTGATATTTGTCCAAGAAGATGCTCGCTTAAACTTAATTCCTGGGCGATGGGACTATACCAATTAGGTAAAATATCATCTAAAAGTGCTTCGCTGTTCTGGAAATCAGAATTTTCTACTATAAATGGATTGTGTTTAGATTCTTCTCGAAGATAGTCGAATACTCGCTTACCATCCCACGGCAAGAAGCGAACTAAATACTGTAGAGTTGGGTAAATAACAGTTTGAGTTTCTAAGTGTGTTTCTAGTGTAGATGCTGAGTTTAAGGAATTCATGATACGAACCGCAGAGGACACAGAGAGTTAGGAAAATGGTTAACCCAAAGGTATTGTGCTATAAATTCCATTGTTTCTTTTTTTGCTCAAAGCTTTCGACAGAAATTCCTAATGCTTTGTGGGGTTGTTGGGGATAAAGTGCTAAAGCATGGCGGATAAAGTTTATTTCTAACTGAGCGATCGCTTGTTCTAAGTTCAAATTCATCTGATATTTTTGATTAAAAATGAGATGCTCTAAAAGAATGGTTCTTCCTCCAGAAAAAACTGCTGCTCTCTCTAAAGTATTTTGCAGTTCTCGCACATTTCCTGGCCAAGCATAATCTCTGAGTTTTTCTAGGGCGGTTGAGGTAATTGCTAAATTTTTAATTCCATTTCTGAGAGCAATAGAACTTAAAAAATGTTGGGTAAGTTGTTCTAAATCTTCGGGGCGATCGCGCAAAGGTGGCAGTTCAATTCGTATTACATTAAAGCGATAGTAAAGGTCTTCTCGAAACTGATTCAGGCGTACCAATTGTTCTAAATTCCGATTGGTGGCAGCTAAAATGCGGACATCTACAGTTTTGGTTTGGTTACTACCCAAGCGCTCGAAGGATTTATCTTGTAATACTCGCAACAATTTCCCTTGAATTATCTGGCTCAATTCTCCGACTTCATCTAGAAAAATTGTACCGCCATTGGCTTGTTCAAAGCGACCAATTCGCAAGTGATTCGCTCCAGTGAAGGCTCCTTTTTCGTGACCAAATAATTCTGCTTCTAACAAATGTTCTGGAAGGGCTGCACAGTTAACTTTTACTAAAGGGCCGCGACTGCGAGGGCTAGCATTATGCAGTGTGGAAGCGACCAACTCTTTGCCTGTACCTGATTCGCCGACAATCAAAACTGTGGTGTTTCCTTGAGCAAGTCTACCAATAAGTTTAAAAACTTCTGCCATTTTAGGCGATCGCCCCAACAGTTCTTCTGGTTGTCCGAGATTTTGAATATTTGCTTCACCAATTTGCTCGGCGGATGCTTGGGAATGAGCTAAAGCTTTTTGCGCCAAGTTGACTAAATCTTCTAAATCGAAGGGTTTAGTTAAATAATCATAAGCTCCCAACTGCATAGCTTCAATGGCTGTACGACTTGTTCCGTAAGCTGTCATCACAATTACTGGCAGTTCAAACAAGGTTTTGCTACCTAAAGCTTTCAGAACAGCATTACCCTGAGTTTTGGGCATTTTCAAATCTAGAAACACCAAGTCAGGACGAGATGTGGCACCTTGTTGAATTATTTTCAGTCCTTGCTCTCCGTCTCCCGCCTCTACTACGTCGTGGCCTTCATCTTTTAAAATCTGCGCCATCGCTTGACGCAAGGCTTTTTCATCATCAATAATCAAAATTTTAGCCATCGTTGTGATTCTTCGGTAAGTAAACGCTAAAAACGGTGCAACCCGGTTGAGATTTCAAATCAATATGCCCTCCGTGTCGGGTGACAATCTCGTGGCTAATGGCTAAACCTAAACCTGTTCCTTGGGGTTTTGTGGAATAAAAAGGATCGAAAATGCGATCGCGTTCTTCTGGTGCTAAACCTGCGCCAGTGTCTTTTACCCAAGTCACTAAGTAGTCTTGCTCTTGGCTGACACCAACCTCAACTTCGCTTTCTGGTGGACTTGCTTGGATGGCATTTAAGATTAAGTTAATCATCACCTGTCCTAACTCTCGGTGGCGTAGTGGTACTTGAGGTAAAGGTTCAGCAGCAGAGCGATAAAAAAGTGTTACTCCCTGTTCTTCGGCTTTGAGACGTAATAGACAAACTGATTCAACAGCGATCGCTTCTAGGGAAGTTGTTACCATTTCTTCTTGCTGATTTTGGTCAAAATACAATAGCCGTCGCACCAACATCTCTAAACGGTCTACTTGTTCTAGTAAACTAGCGATCGGTAAAGTCGTAATTCCCTGCTTTTTTAATTGCCGTTCTGTATATTGCAAATTGAGGCGCATACTAGCTAAGGGATTGCGGACTTCATGAGCTACCCCCGCTACCAGTTGTCCCAGAGAAGCCAAGCGCTCAACTCGGTGCAAGCGCTGCTCTAACTCTTGGCGATGGTATTGCATACTATTAATTGCAGTTCCCAACAGTCCCATTTCTGCGGGTAGCGCCGGAATTAGCGAAGCTTTATCCTCTTCCATCGCTTTAATACTTTGCTGGAGTCGCTGCACTCCCCACTGTAGTTGTAAGGCAATATAAAAAGTCCAAACTCCTACAACTAAAATTCCTAAAACTACGAAAACACTTAAAACTTTTTGATTGCTATCTTCTAAACGAGGCATACGTTTCATCGTCCACACTGCTCCCCACAGAGGTAGAGGGTCAGCACGCAGTACCAAGACATCAAGACCAGGGTGCAGTACTAATTCCTGGGGTAAACCTTGGCTTGTCGCTCTCCGAGTCAATTGCAAAATTGTGTCTCGTTCAGCAGGAGGAATATCTTTTTTGGGGACAGGGCCCGCGTGGGTAGGATAGGCATAGCCTAAAAGCTGGTCTTGTTGCAGCAGATAAAATCCTCCTTCTACCCTTGGGAAAGCAGTTAGGGCATCGTTTGAAAGTTCCGCCAACGGCTTACTTGGCTTTAGTGTTTGCCCAAGATTTGATTCCCAAAACAGCTTAATTAGTCTGGTGTTGGCAAAAGCTAGTTCTCTCTGATTTCTGGCAACAACAGCACCTTCTAGACTTTGAAATAGTTGTATTACTAACCATAAAGCAGCTCCACTTAAACCTAAAAAAAGGATGCTGAGGATTGTTAGCTGTCGCCGGAGTGTCCAACGTTGAGATAACACAATAGGTTGCATGGAATAAGGGTTAGAACTTCTAGAAGTGCAAAAACTATGCCAAATTCCAGTTGCTCATTTTTCATCCTGCCTTACTAGCTAACGAGTGTCTTGTATCTATGGCACGAGTTTTGCACTCTAACAGTTCTAGTTAGCAATTAAATTGAATTAAAGCAGATGAATAACTCTAAAGTTCGCATTCCCAAAGAAATTGCTCCCGATGTTTTCGCTCTAGCGGCTCAGTTGTATGCCCAAGAAAATCAAGATTATTCTTTAGAAGAAATTATGCAGGCTGGAGCAGAAGTACAAATTCCTCCAGAGGTGATTCAACAAGCAATACAGCAGATTCAAGCCAAGCAAATCCGATCTCGCGATCGCCAACGCAAGTTAAAGTTAATTTTAACTAGTGGCGGCATCGGAGTCGCAATCGCACTTTTCGGTTTTTGGACGTACAATACTGTTGTTAGTAATGCTACACCAAGCGGGCGATCGCTAGAAGCTAATCTCCCAAGTGCCAATTTAACTAATGCTAATCCTCTAGATATTCCCCCAGCACCCCCACCAGAATTACCCCCCACAGCCGGAACCACTTTCACTGGAGAGGTAAAACAGTATCTTCTCAACCCTGAAGGTAAGGTGGATGGGCTATTACTCAATAACGGGCTACAGGTGAAATTTCCTCCCCAGATGGCGGACAGTTTAGTGCGGATAATTACCCCAAACACGAAAGTGAGCATTTTTGGTGATCCTGGCTTTTCCACTCGCTTTGGACAGGAAGTGAGAGCCAAAAGCATCACCAATTCTCAAACTGGACAGACTTTAGTCGAACAACCTCCCACAACCGCCCCCCAACCACCCAGCTTGAGCAACTACAGTACCTTATCTGCACAGGGAACTGCTCAGAATTGGTTGGTGGGACATCGAGGAGAAATTAACGGCGTTATTATTTCTAATGGCACTATTGTCAAGTTCCCGCCCCATGTAGGCGAACAGCTAACCAGTATGGCGAACATCAAAAACACAATTCAAGCCAATGGATTCGGCACTCGCAATCGTTACGGCCAGATTTTAGAAGCTACAGCATTGTCAGTTAATGGGCAATCTGTATCTTTGCAACCAAAAGCCATCATCGAGCCGTAATACCATTAACAAAAATCTTTGCAACAGATGAATCTGCTGTCAGGGCATTTAGCTTGACAAAGTAGTAGTTTTATACCAATTCTCTAAAATGAGGCAACACATTCAAACCCTGAAAGCCAGATTATATCTGACTTTCTTAATTACGAATTACGAATTGGTATTAGTGGATATTCAGGTGGCTAGCAAAAAATGAGGGTATTGCTAACTTGTTAAGTTGCCAATACCCTCACGTAGATAAATTAAGTTTTTGTAGTAGCTTATAAGTCTAAGTTACTGCCTGAGCAACTGCTGCCGAAAGTGACTCATTTGCTGCTTGCTTCAACAATTCGGCTTTATCGGTCTGTTCCCAAGGCAAGTCTAAATCAGCCCGCCCAAAATGACCGTAAGCCGCGACGTCCTGATAAAAACGTCCGCCTCGTTCACTTGGTAAGTTCCGTAAGTTGAAGGTATGGATAATCCCTGCTGGACGGAGTTCAAAGTGCTTGTTGATTAATTCCAGTAAGGTTTCTTCATCCACTTTGCCAGTACCAAAAGTATCCACTAGAATGCTTGTAGGCCGCGCTACACCTATAGCATAAGATAGCTGGATTTCAACTTTTTCTGCCAACCCGGCAGCGACAATATTTTTCGCTACATAACGAGCCGCATAAGCAGCAGAACGGTCTACCTTCGTGGGGTCTTTGCCAGAAAAAGCGCCGCCACCATGTCGTGAATAGCCACCGTAGGTATCAACGATTATTTTCCGTCCTGTCAGACCAGAGTCTCCTTGAGGACCACCAACGACAAATTTGCCAGTGGGGTTGACTAAAAAACGTGTTTCCTGATTGGGTTTAACGTCAATGTCGCCAAAAACAGGTTCAACCACTGCTGACCAGAGGTCTTGTTTAATTTTGGCTTGTACCGCCGCCTCATCCGTAATTTCCCCAATACTGGCTGTATGCTGGGTGGAAATTAGAATCGTATCAATACCTACGGGGCGTCCATCTTCGTAGACCACAGTTACTTGGGTTTTACCGTCAGGACGCAGGTATGACAGTTCACCTGTTTTACGGACTGCTGCCAATCGGCGAGCAATACGGTGGGCGAGACTGATGGGTAAGGGCATCAGTTCTGGTGTTTCGTTGCTGGCAAAACCGAACATTATACCTTGATCGCCCGCACCAATTTTATCGAATTGTTCATCACTATCTTGTTCGCGGGTTTCTTGAGCGGTGTTAACGCCTTGGGCAATATCGGGTGATTGTTCGTCTAAAGCCAGCAGAACGCTGGTACTGTTAGCAGAAAAACCATTGTCAGCATTGGTATAACCAATTTCAGCAATTTTTTTTCGGGCGAGATTGACGAAATTTACATTAGCTTTGGTGGTTATTTCACCAGTGATTAGCACCAAACCAGTATTAACTACGACTTCAGCCGCGACACGACTGCTCGGATCTTGTGTCAATAGGGCATCTAGAATAGTATCAGAAATCTGATCGCAGATTTTATCTGGATGACCTTCGGTGACTGACTCAGAGGTAAATAAATATCGACGAGACAAAAGAAATTCCTCCATCAAGAGTTTTTTCGTTGACTAAATGTGAGTATTTAGTTCAACTACTAATTTCTGAAATCATAACAATATTTATACTTCAGTCGTTAGTATCTTCTTGATATTGATAAAAACCAGTAACTATAAGGTAAATATCCGTAAGTAAGATAAATGTATGCTAATTACTTTTCATTTTAAATGTATTTAATAACACAAAAAAAGGAGCACCCGAAAGCGCCCCCACAAGCTTTGACACAAACACTGCTGCTTTAAACCTGAATCGCTAACTTTGCTTCCGTAGCTGTCAACCGCTCATAAGCAGCACGCATTTTTAAACCTGTAAGCACTTGGAAGAAACCAGTTCCATTATTGGAACCTGGATACTCGCGGTGCTGGAGTAACAAGTGAGTCAATTCACCCTGATATTTTGTGGATGTATTGCTGAGATGGGTTTCGATATAAATGACTTCTTCCAAGTTGTCAAATTGACCATCCACCTCTAGTACTGAGACATAGCGGCCGTAGTAAACATCTGAACCGTAGTACAGTTGCATACCAGGATAAGAACAGGTCAGCTTGCGTCCACAGGGAGTCCAATTGATTGTTGACCCTTCATCAAATAAGTAAGTTGGATCGAAGCCTTCCTTACCTTCCCGCTGGAGCATACGTACCCGTAAGACTCTACGTTCGGTGTCGTTTTTGATCAAGTTTGTGGGCAATACCTGAAGAACCACATCAGCAAATTCTCTTTGTGGTTCGATAAATTTATCAAAGTCAGGTTTGCGGGAATTAATTTGTGCTAACACATCTTCGTAGCGATGACCGCGTTCAGCCATATCTCGCTGGATTTTCCAGGCAATTTTGACCTCATCGCTAATGTCAAAATAAACACTGAAGTCGATTAGCGATCGCACCCGCTCATCATATAAAGGATGCAGCCCTTCAATAACTATAATGTGATTCGACTCGATCCGCTCTGGCGGATCGAGCAAGCCGGTTTCGTGGTTATAAATCGGCTTATCAATCGCTTCACCACTTTTGAGCGCTTTAATTTGCTCATACATCAGATCAAAATTGTTTGCTCTAGGGTCTAGTGCTGTTATCCCCGTTTCTTTACGCTGTTTGCGATCTAGGGAATGATAGTCATCCAAGCAGATGACTGTCATTAACTCTTCACCAAACAAATCGATCAAACGACGCAAAAACGTAGATTTACCGCATCCAGAGTCTCCGGCTACTCCAATCAGTACCACGCGTTCCGGCTTTCTTGTCATAAATCTCCTCTAAAATACTAAAGTTGTGTCAATAATTTTTCACACAGCAGATTCTGAAGCCAGGAGTTTACCCCTTTGGTTTATCCTGCGTTCTTGCTACCTAGCACATCTATAAGACACCAAGCAAGTAGACAACAAAGTAATTAAGTTGCTACTCGTCGGACTAGCCTGAATGTTGGTGCCGGTAAGTATTTAATCCTAGTGATATATTTGATTTTAACAGAAGGGGGTATCCCATACAAGATTGCTGTCAAGAAGAATTAACGTGGTTCCTCAATCATTTTTTGGTTAATTTAGTTGTTAATTTAAAAATGGGGATCGTTACTGCCCATCAGTGTTGCACCTTTATCTGTCTGCTACTTGTGACTCTATAGAATCAAGCGTATAAGGTATAATTTATTATTGCAGTAAAATTGCCGCAAATTTTCTAATGTTCCTAAATTGTAATTGCTGCTCGACAACACTTAATATATTCAAAGCAAAAATCTATCCAACGAATGAGGAAATAACTTGCATTACCCAAATTGTTGGCTGTAAATTGATGAATATGCTCGTATAGAAGCGTTGACGTTATGGCAAAGTACTGATGCAAGGTTGACAGATTTTTCACATCAAGTGAAACTAATTACAGTTGCTGAAATTATGATTGTCTATCTCGTGATATTTGTGGCTGGAATTGTCCTAGTTATGTAATTGTCCATAGATAGGTAATGAAGATAGCTAACAACATTCCAGAAGAGTAGTAGATTTGGAGTAGTAAAACCAATTGGAAGAAAACCTTCCTAGCTTGACATTCTCCGATTTAAACCCCTGGAGTAAGCAAGCACAAGGGAAGCTTGTAGAGGGTTACTTCAAGCGGTAGCTTCCAGCGATCGAACTAACCCTCCGAGAATATATACTATTATGAGTTGATCGTAGGGTACTAAGGTAAAAAGCTATCTCCCTAATAGGGGTGGTAGTTAACGAAAAAAAGATTAAATTGATTCATTATTAACATTCTCCACAAGACTTATCCTTTACCTTAGAAGGTGAACAGGTGTGTTTTTTGCTATGCCTGCATGTCTTTGGTGAGTGTACTTAGCAAGGCATTAATTTAATGATGCCGTTTTTCCTTCTTTCTCCAGTTTTGTGAAACGAAAATCCGGTAAACTAAAGCTGGCAAGGTAGGGGAATAGTTTTTTTTGAAAAACGGTTAAGTAAATTATCGGAGTGGTATAACGAATGTACAATCAAGGTGCTGTTGAGGGTGCTGCCAACACAGAATTAGGTAGCCGCGTCTTCCTTTATGAAGTAGTGGGTTTGCGTCAGAGTGAAGAAACCGACCAAACTAACTACCCAATTCGGAAAAGTGGCAGTGTGTTCATCAGAGTGCCTTACAACCGCATGAATCAAGAAATGCGACGTATCACTCGTCTAGGCGGCACAATTGTTAGCATCCAGCCTGTAACTGCTCTAGAGCCAGTTAATGGTAAAGCCTCACTTGGGAATGCTAATAGCTTTGTCAGCGAGTTAGCTACATCTGGGGAAACTGCTAACAGTGAAGGGAATGGTAAAGCCACACCTGTAAAAGCTGATAGTGAAACCAAAGGCTTCGCTAAACCACCAGCTGAAGAACAGCTCAAGAACAAGGACAAGAAAGGCAACACCATGACTCAAGCGAAAGCCAAAAAAGACCACGGTGACGTTCCTGTTAACACTTACCGTCCCAATGCTCCGTTCATTGGCAAGGTAGTATCTAATGAACCACTAGTCAAAGAAGGTGGGATTGGTATTGTTCAACACCTGAAATTTGACATTTCCGCCGGGGATTTGAAGTATATAGAAGGTCAAAGTATTGGGATTATTCCACCAGGATTAGACAAGAACGGCAAGCCAGAAAAACTTAGACTCTATTCCATCGCCTCAACTCGTCATGGCGATGATGTGGATGATAAGACAGTATCACTGTGCGTCCGCCAATTAGAATATAAGCACCCAGAAACTGGCGAAACAGTCTACGGTGTTTGCTCTACACACCTGTGTTTCTTAGAACCAGGAGCAGATGTAAAAATTACAGGGCCCGTGGGTAAGGAAATGTTGTTACCCAACGATCCTGATGCTAATGTGATCATGATGGCAACCGGAACAGGTATTGCCCCCATGCGAGCTTATCTGTGGCGTCAGTTTAAAGATGCAGAAAAAGCAGCTAACCCAGAATACGAATTTAAAGGATTCTCTTGGCTAATATTTGGTGTGCCGACAACTCCAAACCTTTTATATAAGGAAGAACTGGAAGAAATCGAACAAAAATATCCTGATAACTTCCGCCTCACTCCTGCCATCAGCCGCGAACAAAAAAATCCTCAAGGCGGTAGAATGTACATCCAAGACCGCGTAGCAGAACATGCTGATGAATTGTGGCAGTTGATTAAAAACGAAAAAACCCACACATACATCTGCGGTTTGCGAGGTATGGAAGAAGGTATTGATGCAGCCTTAACTACTGCTGCTGCCAAGGAAGGCGTAACCTGGAGTGATTACCAGAAGCAACTTAAGAAAGCTCATCGCTGGCACGTAGAAACATACTAAATTAGTCATTAGTCATTTGTCATTAGTAAAGGACAAAGGACAAATGACAAAGGAAGCAGGATAATCAGTAGGTAGGGCAAACGCTCTACCTACAATTGTTATTGGTTAAATTGGGTGCAAAATGGGTGTGAAACTAGGAATACTGGGATTAGGCACCGTGGGAACGGGAACAGTGCAGTTGTTGCAAGATAGTGCTGGGCGTCACCCATTGTTGCAAGAGATAGAAATTTATCGGGTGGGAGTCCGATCGCTAGATAAACCTCGTGCAGTAGAATTGTCTACGGAAGTAGTAATAACAGACTTAGAATCAATTGTCAACGACCCGGCGGTAGATATAGTTGTCGAGGTAATGGGTGGATTGGAGCCGGCGCGATCGCTCATTCTCAAAGCTTTAAGTAATGGTAAGCATGTAGTCACAGCCAATAAAGCAGCAATCGCCCGCTTCGGAGCAGAAATTTTCACAACTGCCAATCAAGCAGGCGTATACGTCATGTTAGAAGCCGCCGTGGGTGGTGGTATTCCAGTGATTCAACCCTTAAAGCAATCTTTAAGTGTTAACCGAATTCATACTGTAACAGGCATCGTTAACGGTACAACTAACTACATCCTGACGCGGATGCAAACAGAAGGCAGCAACTTTAATGATGTCTTAGCTGATGCCCAGCGCTTGGGTTATGCTGAGGCTGATCCCACTGCTGATGTGGATGGCTTAGACGCAGCTGATAAAATTGCCATCCTGGCATCATTAGGCTTTAGTGGACGCATCAACTTACAAGATGTTTATACTGAGGGCATTCGGCAAGTGAGCAAAACAGATATTGCCTACGCCGAAAAATTGGGATTTGTGATTAAATTGTTAGCGATCGCTAAACGTGATACTCCCTCATCTTCTCTTTCTGTCAGAGTTCATCCTACCTTAGTGCCTCGAACCCACCCTTTGGCTAGCATCAACGGCGTTTACAATGCCATTCTTGTTGAAGGAGAACCCATCGGACAGGTAATGTTTTTTGGCCCCGGTGCTGGTGCTGGTGCAACTGCTAGTGCTGTCACTTCGGATATTTTGAATTTAGTTGCTGTCCTCAAAACTAATACAGCAGTTACAAATCCATTATTAACTTGTGGGCATCAAGAATACTGCCAAATTGCGCCGATGGCAGAATTGATAACTCGATTTTACGCCCGTTTCCTCACCAATGACCAACCCGGAGTTATCGGTAAATTGGGTACTTGCTTTGGCGACTATGGCGTTAGCTTAGAGTCAGTTGTCCAAACAGGCTTTCAAGGGGAACTAGCAGAGATTGTGGTTGTCACCCATGATGTGCTAGAAGGAAATTTTAGGCAAGCTTTGGCAGAAATTCGGGAGCTGTCAGCGATTGAAAGCATTCCCAGCTTACTGCGCGTACTTTGAGATTGTTGGGAGTCAATATTATTCAGTTAAGGTAAGAGACGCGATGAATCGCCGTCTCTACAAAAGACTGATTATTTTGTAGAGACGGCGATTTATCGCATCTTTGCGATCAAGGGCGTGTCATCAAAAAATCTTAACCGAACCGTATTGAGTCGGAACTAAGGCTCGTCAAGTCGCTTTGCTCCAATTTCTAATTACTGCGAAGGATTACAATCTCCATCATATGCAGACCAAGCTGCGAGTAAAACTTGATTAACTATACAAGCTAAACTGAAAAATATTGGATTTTAATATTTTGCAACAACTTTCTCGATGTTCTTGAGAATGTCAATTACCTCACAAGCAGATTTACTAAAAGCTTCCTTAGCAATACCTGGATTTTCTGTATACCACTTCTTTACATTGTTAAGTAAGATTCTTTTTTTATTTCTTTTCTCCTTTTTGTCTGGTATTTGTAGCACTTTATCTACTTCTGCCTGAAACTCTTCAGGATAATACTTCTCAAAATCATGTTGTTTTAACTGGCAAAAACTATCTTTATTCCATGATTTATATTTATTTTTTAAATCGTTGATGATTCTCGTTTCATTTTCACCGCCATCAACTAAGACCCAAATTTTCTGGTCAAAGGTTTTTTGTAAATGAAAGAAAAGACACAGGCTGTGCAAAGCATAAAACCTTTCTGGTACTCTTTCGACACCATCTGAGGAGCAAATTTTTAGTCTTTCTTTAAGCCCAGGTACAAAATTAGGAATTATAAATTCTCTAATTATAACTTCGGCAGATGATTCTTCGAGAATCAACCATGTATCCCAAACATCAAAATCGAAAAGCTCATAACCTAAATCTTCGAGAATTTCTCTTCTTGCTTCAGGTGAATTATCAACTTCAGTAATCGAAGAAGTTGGAATTTTATCCACAAACTCCATATTTACTTTAAAAATCTTGCTCAATTCTTCAGAACCAAGATACTTTAAAACAATATTTGAATGAGTAGTGATGACAAACTGGTTGGTTTTTGACTTTTCAAGAATAAAACTTAAGAGCTTTTTTAATGCATTAGGATGAATGTCATTCTCTGGCTCCTCTATCAAAAATAGCTGGTCTTCAGCCATACACAGATCCAGAATTAATCCTAAAATATTTACTATCCCCTCTCCCATTCGCTCTAATGGAATATGACGGAAGTTATCCACAATATATACAGATTTCTTACCGACATTGGATGGAAGAGAACTTATTTGAAAGCCGAAAATATCCCTACAAGCTTTTACATACTCATTTTTTGCTGGCAAACCATCTGTAGTAATTCGATCTACTTTGGCATACAAATTAGAAAAGTTTCCTATAACTGAATTTGAATAATGAAGGTTTATACTTTCATTGAATTCCGTAACTTTTCTCTTGGAAAGAAATGGATATATGAAGTTTCTAGGCTCAACATTTAAAATGCAATTTTGCTGAAAATTGTTTCCATTAAAACTTAACCCCTCATTGCTAATAGTGATTTCAAGATAAGTATTGTTATCAATTGAATTAGCAATTACTGGATCAAAATATTTATATACATCACCTTTGAAAGTAAGCATTACACCTCCAATATCCTCCTTTGTCCTTGTATCATGTATACTAATTGACCCTCTATCTTGTAATAAAAGTAATGTTCTTAATATTGTTGTTTTTCCACTATTATTCTCTCCTACTATTAAATTTATGCTTGGAGAAAGCTCGATTTCTGCATTTTCATAACCTCTTAAATTACTTAGTTTTACTTTATGTATCTTCATTTTTTTTCTGATCTATATATTTCACTAAAAAATCTAAATGCAATCGCTGATTATATTAAAATGTATCACCGAAACCTTTGGGCTAAAACAATCATGTCAATTGTCGTAGTACCTTATTAGTGATGACATTAGCGGATGGAATAATAACAGCCATTCTAAGAGTTTCATATTACCTCAGTCACTAGTATTCATCCTTCATAGTTCAGTGGGGATTCACTCTAGTAATTTAGGAGACAAGGGGCAAAATCTCCATTTTTTCACGTCCAGCCCACAACCTATACAACAGCGTTGAAACTTTTAGCTTTAGTTTGGGCAGCATAAGAAAAGAACACTGCTTTATGGAAACAAAATGGAAACAAGCACAGTGAGCTTATTAAAAAAATGTCAAGAAAACTTTCCGTATATAAAATGGACAGAAGACAAAGACAATAAATATTGCATAGGAATCATAGAGAATACTGTATTTAGTGTTTATGTAACTAGCGTAGAGGGACATTCTAGTGTCAAGCTAAAAATTGATGTGGAAAAAAATGATATGAAAGAACATACAATTGATTTAATTGGAAGGTATTCGAGCGAAGGCAAGCCAATAGAAGCTTTGCTTGCTGACTTACGTACTGAGTGGGAAGGACTTAACTCATTATTAAGCAGAGCGACTAAAGTTTCACTATAGCAAGGAACTTCCAGTTAAAAAATATTCCATCGTAGGGGCGCAAGACCTTATGCCCCTATAAATCCACAAATAATTTGGGATAATTGATTTTTTGCAAGTCCCTAATTTTGGGAACGGTGTAAAAAATCAATTTTCCAAAGTTTAACAAAATTCCCTTTTCGTCACATTTTAACCGTTCAGTGGACAAGCAAGACATTCCACTAGACTGCTAAAAAGCAGGAGAGGGTTTTTGGTTAAATTAGTCAAAGGTTTATCGCCGTTTATCCTGAAAAATAACGGCTTCCAGAGTTTAAGACTTGCTCGGTTTAGGCAAGATTTAGGCAAGGCTAAAATCTGAAGGGCTGGAAGTAGTGGGTGACGAGGGATTTGAACCCGCAACCAATAGATTAAGAGTCACCGTCTCATTGAAATTGCAATGCAAAAATCCAGCAAACTAGCTGCTAGTTAATTCAAAATTAGAAATTAGAAATTCATAATTCTGGCGGCAGGGGGCGATCGCGTTTATTCATCGCTAAGTCGAAAGCTCTTTGGTGATGCTCGGCGTTGATCCAGGCGTGATAGAGGTTACTGTGAACTGACAGACTGTGCCCCATCTGCTGCGCTGCAAGGGTTATATCAATTCCATACTCTAGAGTGCGAATAGCCCAAGCATGGCGAAGATCGTAAACCCTAAATGGTAAACCATCATTTCGCCTAAATCTTTGAGTAACGGTTCTGCCAATTGCAGAATTATTTCGGTTTAAGTTGATCTCTGGGATTTTGACATTAGGCAAGCCAAATGAATCGAACCACTCTGGATGGAAGGGCCAGATTTTTCTGTAGCCAGTCTTGCCGGCGAGGACGGTAATAATTTTATTGCCTGCTCGTAGCTGCTCTAAATCCAAGAAAAATACTTCATGATTTCTCAATCCGTAAGTGGCAAGCATTCCAAATATCCACTGCCATTTTGCATCGGCTAAATTTGAATGGCATTCAAGAATTAATTTATCTGTTGGCAGACTACGAATCTGCCTATTTCTATAGCTATAGCTTCCTGAATAAGAATTAGGGTTAAAGTCAAGGTCAGCAAATCTAGCCAATAATCGCAATGTCAAGCAAAATCGTTTGCGAGTTCTAGTATCTGGCGTGGTTGTTAAAATGGCTTGCTTTAGCACCTCAGTATTGAGTACTTCGTGTTGAGGAAGTGTTTTAAAAACTGTCTGATATTCAATCCTCCACGTACTTTCTGTTTTAAAGTTACGTTGCCTTCTTTCAAAATAATCTTTTTCAAATTCTTGAATTAATTCACTGATGGTTTTCACTTTGTTATCCTGTGGTTCTGATTTTAAATAATCGTTCCAATCAAAGGTTTTAGTATCAAGTTTCAGCCTGATAAGCTTTGCTTCTCTTTCAGCAAGCTTTACACCGTCGAGGTTGGCGACAGTAATATTTATTTTTTGTTGATGCCAGCCGTTTTTTAATGCTAAAGGTTTTGGGGGAAGCGTTGCACGCAAATAAAGCCTGACACCAATTTGTTCAATTTTGATGCCGTAATTACGGAGTCTTCCGTTAGCCTCCTTAAGAGCGCGTTCAATATTTTTCATGAAATTCCCATTAAAAATCCATCCCAAAATGAAGTAGGTTTTTATCTACTTCTCATTGGGATAAAATCACAAGCTTTCAGTTAGTAGTTTCGTCCGACAGTAAAGGCGTTAGAAGATTGGATCAGACATTGACTTGATTACTTCTAGCGTTGCCTTACAATCTCCTAATGCAGAATGATCGCCTCCAGGCAATTTCTGCCATTTATAATTTCCGTAATACTCGTTCCACTCACCAACGTATTGAGAGTAATACTGCATTGCACAATGAATCGATCCGCCATTGGTGAAAATTCTACAGTTCCTACGGTCGCTAGTTGGGAAGGCAATTTGAATGCCTCTAGCTTTCAGAGAATTCCTGATTACTTTTAAATCGAATTCAGCATTATAAATGATTACATCTCTATCACCGAGCAACTTCCACACATCCAAAAATATTTGCTCAAACGGAAGTGCTTGCACTACATCATCATTGTGGATACCGTGTATTACAGTTGCGGCTTCACTAATTTCAATAGTTGGTTTTACAAGGGTTTGGTATTCTTCCCCGGAACTACTAAGAATGCCTATTTGAACTATTTCTGCATTGTTACTCAACCCTGTGGTTTCGGTGTCCAAAATACACCATTTATCGTTTTTGAGTATTGTTTTACTCCACTCTGTAGACTTTTCTGTGTCGCTCATTTCGCTAGTCATAAATCCCTGATATATTTTGATTTGGTAGTAGATAAACAGCGATCGCACTTTTCAACCAAAAGCGCGATCGCTTTCAACTTTTGAAAGGCTCCATAACTCTGCCAGCAACGCCAGAGATAAAGCCCAGTGACACGCCACACCAGACATAAGAAGGTCTAATAAACATAGTGGCAATACCAATAACTCCAGACCAAAACAGACCTGTTGCTAATATCTTCAATCCTTTACCCTGCTCATGGCTGTTCAGGCTTCGGCAATGATCCGCGAGTTCTCTAACGAGGTAGTAATTTTGAGAATATCCGCTTGGCATTCGCGCTCAATTCGCGCGATCGCATCTCGATCCGCCTTGACTGGAGACGATGCCATTTTGACAAGCACCAAACTTAGCACTTCGTTACCATCCATTCCTCTGTCCCTCCTCTAAAATTTGTTGCAACAGATGCTCTGCTTCGTCCCACTGACGACCACCCATTTTGAGAATCTGCTCAATAACATAGGTTTTACCTTTAACTTCCAGAAGCGACTTAATCGCCAAATAAAAGACTTTCTCGCTATTTGTGGAAGTGGAAGTTTCAACAGCCCGATCTGCGCTCGGCTCTTTATATAAGTGTTCCAGGCTGCTGGTTAGCTCTTGCTTAACTTCCGGCGGGTAAGTCGGTGCATCACCATAGGCTTCGTAAAGCGCTTGCTCTTGCTGTTGGGTGTGCAGTGCGAATTCAGTTTGTTCTAACTCTTGGTTCATTGCTGCCAGTGCTGCACGGCGTGCATCCTGGACAATCAACCGCCGCGACTCCTGCACGAGTTGCACTGATGCAACAAGCGCCAGACTATAGCTAACTCCCTTGGCGATCGCGGGAACTGGAGAAAGCGCAGTTAGCCAAAAAGCTGTCGTACTTGCTAGCAAACAGTTAGTTTTCACCCACCGAGAAGCCATGACAGCATCCCTCCCAGAACAATCGAAACTGCGATCGCAATCAGCAAGGCATAATAATCTGGTTCGGCTAGTTTGAGAAACGGACGAATCGCATCATCTGTGAGCAGTGCAACGGCTAACCCGACGAAAGACATAATATAGATAACCCACATCACACGAAATAAAGCAGGATGCAGCGCCCCTAGCCAAGCCACAAAGCTAGAGGCGATACATCCCAGAAGGAACCAAGCCCCCAGGTGTACCACCTTTGCCATTAGTATTTTTCCTTGACTTTGGCTTTGAGTTCGTCAATGCGCTGCTGTGCCTTGTTTTCAGCGCGGTCTAGACCAAAGCCAAGCCGTGCATATTCAGGGCGCAGCGCGTGCAAGTGCCTTGCGGTTGTTGCGTCAGAGCGTTTCTTGGTAAGTTCGCTGTCAGCAACGCCTTTGATGTACCTACGATGGGCAGTGTGTACCTGTGCGTCTGATTCTTCAAGTTTTTTGAGCGATTTGTAAGCCCGTTTTGCCTGACGCGCTTCCTCTTTCTTTTGAGTTGCAACTCGCTTGAGTGCGTCAGCCTCAGCCTTATTAAAGTAACGTGGTGTATCATTGACGGGTGCTGTCCTGACAGTCTCCCAACTCCCCGGATTCACCGGGTTAATGACGGTTGGATCTGTTGGAGCCAGCACCCGGTTTTTATCTATGCTGTGGCCCCCGGTGGAGAGCGAGGATTCATTACTTTTGTTGCTGGACTTTGCAGCGCTGGTAATTCGTGCAAGGATTCCCATTGTTTACTCCTATCTACAAACTTGGCTTTTGACTTTCTCAAGCTGTTGGCTTTGAGCTTTCATTTCGCGCAGTTGCACTTGATCTGCGCTTTGGTAAGTGGAGATTGCACCGATGCTTAATCCAGCAATTAGTGCAGCTGTAACGATTACTAGATAACCTGCGATGTTATTCCCGGCTGCCGTCGGTTCTGGATCTGGAATTGGGTAGAATTCCCCAGTGAACGGGACAACTTTACTGGTGCGCTGTTGTTTAGTCTGTTTCATCTCCTCCCTCTAGCAACATTGGCTTGTAAGTGGGTAAGAGTAGATGCTCGGTTCCGGCGTTGATTGCGGCGCGGACTGATGTTTGCACTGTTTGGCGCTGCTCAGGTGTGGGATTATCGCGCATCTGCTTGATGCGTTGCAAGGTACGACCGGGCAACAGTCGCCAGTATTCGTTGGCTAGGCGCTGTGAATCTTCCTCTAACAATGACTCAAGTAAATCGGGTGCGTCGGATTCTGCATCAATTTCTGCATCGTCATCTGTTGCATTTTTCGTTGCACGTCGGCTGTGCAACAGTTCAATTCCCGCTTCAGTCCAAAGCTTAACGCCGTGATCGTCGCTGACTACGTGAACTTCAAACTGGAATACTTCAGGATATCGGCGCATCCATGAGCGAATAGTACTTTCTGGTATGCCCGTTACTCTGGCTGCATCAGGTGTGGTGTACAGGTTGCTCATCAGTCTTCCTTTTGGGGTCGAACTTTTATAATGATTTTTTCCTGAGTCTCTTCGGTGTACGTCCTTTGGATATATTGCTGGGTTTCCCGTAAATCAGTTGGATCGGCTTGTGGACTTCCCTCTTCTATCGGATCTACCCACCACTCATTCCACTCTGGATCGTCACCTGAAAAAGATATTGTCATAAGGACTGCCCCCAGCGAACTTGAGAAATAATCGCTTCCATTACTCCTGCCTGGTCGGAGAGTGAGAGCTTATCTCTCATATCTTTTGCGATCGCAAAAATTTCACCCCGAACATCTCCGTCTAGCTGGCAACCAATATGTGATGCCAAAACGGTGAGAATAACCAGCTTTTCTCGCTTGGACATTTTCTCGAAGGTGCTGCCGTACTCCTCTTGAACTGTTTCCAGGAGTGAATTATCGCCTGGGGTATAAGCCGTGTAGTAGCCTAATGGCTTAGACATTGGTAAAATCTCCTTAAGATCAAAACCTTTTAATTTGTTGTGTCGGCGATCGCTTGCGCGCAGTGGTCGCCTTTTTACTTGCTGTTGTCTTGGCTTAATAAACCCCACCAATCCCGGTCCCATCACATTCAGGGCAAATCCAACCTAAATCGCCGTACAAGAAACCCCGTCCTTGGCAGTGACAGCAATTAGAGTATTTGCCTTCATCTTCTGGAAAGAGCCAATCCTCCGGGACACAGATGCTGTCTGCGTCGTCTGCAAAATCTGGGATAAAGTCAGATGGTGTCAAGCCTGTTAAGCTGTTGATCATTTAATCTCCTCTTTTAAGTAAGGATTGATTTTCGGCGATCGCACTCGTGTAGTGGTCGCCTTTTTACTTGCACTGTTAACCCCGCGATCGCTATCCAAAATCAGGGATGGTAGGCGATCGCCTTTTCAATTAGTTTTCCTCCTCGTCGTCCTCCTCTGCCTTACTGCCGACGAGGATATTCAAGCCTTTGGCTTCAGACTTGAAATCAACGATCTCAAATTCTTGATCGTCGGCAACAGTTTTTATAGTTACCACCGTTGCACCGGGGTAGTCTTCCAGGACATCAATCAATTCTTGGACTGTGGTTTTCATGTTGTTCCTGCGCCTAGTATTTCTTCGTCTGTGCGATCGAGGCTCACAAGTGTGAACTTTATTAGAGTGTCTCCAACCACTACGGCAGTGATTTGACCTGCTTCTGTGCCTAGCTTTGCGTCATCAGGCAGGCATTGTAGCTTTCTAATTAATTCGTCAAGAGTGATTGTCATCTGGTTTCAAGAGTTAAGTTTGCAGACATCAAAATATCACCGCTGTTTACTCAGCGTTATGTAACTGTTATGTGATTGGGATTAGTCCTCCATTACCTCTGAGTCGAACTCAACCTCTATGTAACGGCTGACATCTGTGCTGTTGCGATTGGCATAATTTGCACTTTCACTTACCAGTGACAGTGCAGTAATGCTTTGCTCAACTTTGTGCAGGAATTTGCTAAAGGCTTCTACGTCTCTGGGGCCTCCTGTTATACGAATTTTGATTCTGCCCATTATGTTTACTCGACTGTTGACTTGAGGGTGTTTCCGCGCAAGGTGGCGCGGGTGCTTGCTCCGTCTGTGCAACGCAAAGGGTTAGGCGTTGGGGAGCAATGTTGTAGTACAAAAATCAACTTGCACGTGCTACTATCTTTTAATAGTTATTGCACGTGCAATAATAGAAGTCAAGCATATTTTTTGTAACGCACGTGCAGAATCATCCGTTTAGCACGTGCAATAATTTAGGGGTTGCTATGGCTATCAAAAATGACAGAAGAAACCACGACAGACAAAAAGACGATCAACGCAACTGTGAGAATATCACCGGAAGACTGGGAGTCCCTGAGAGAGAAAGCATCTCAGCTAGGCATGAATCGGACACAATTTTTTATTCAGATAGCGAGGGGAGAAATCAAGCTAGATCATGGATTGCTCATACAGGAGAAACAACTCCTGGGGGAATCTATCGTAGGCTGAAGGAATTACATGAAGTCTGCCTAACTGTAATTGAATCCCAGCAAAAGCAGCTTGAAAACAGCCTACATAACAGCAAGCAACTAACAGAAGAAATAGAAAACTTACACGTACTATTAGCAGAAGTTCTGCAAGATGTACCACATAAAGAATAAAGCCGTTTACCTGCTTGGGTAGACGGCTTTATTCGTGGCGTATTGGCTCACTTGAAATCGGAGTGCGATCGCCACGAATGACAAATGACAAATGACAAATGACTATGCACCATGTTTACAAAGGATTTCGAGCGCTGATTCTACCAGAAATGGAATCCACAGAATCAAGATTAGCTCGTGGGGATTGGCGTTTTCAAGTCGTGGGATACAGATACACTGCCCGTTACAGAGGCAGAGTCAGTTTTTGCGTTGATAGCCCACTGCCTACAGTAGACGATGCAATTACCGATTTTCAAAACCGGATCGACGCAATCTTAGACAGTCTTTAGGCGAATGTAAAAAAACCAAAAAGCCACCGGAAGATTTAGCGATCGTGGTGGCTCCTTGAAAGAAACAGTAATAATATTATGCCAGAAAACAGCTTAGAAGTCATTAATTCTTCTTCTCAAAATAGGGTAATTCCTATTAACCGCAACAAAGAGAAGAGAACATCAACTAAATTCAACAAACCTCACTGTATCATCCCAGTTCATGATATCCAGTGGGTAGTTAATCAAGTAAAAACAGTTCAAACACTGTGGAATGAATGTTGGGCTTCTGACCAGTATGGTAGTAGATGGATGAAGCTAACAACATCATTAGGTGACAAAGCTTTTAGACTAGCAAGACAACTTTTATACACAACAGGATTATTTGAATTCAAGCGAGAAACCTGCACGGATGATACGCGTAAAACAGCCTGCTGGTTAGTTAAAAATCTGCACGGTGCAAGACGAATTCAAGAGTTTTGGATGAAAGATGACGAGCAAGAATCGGCGGTCAATTCTGACCCTATATCCGGCATAAATGAACCGGACATCAATCAGAAAATACCGGATATCGGTCAAAAAATGCCGGATATCTCACCTGAAACCCCTGAAAAATCAAGCCTTCCAGAACCTCTCAGTAACACTTCAGAAACGTCTCAGGAACTTCTCAAAGAAGTTCCTGTTGACGTAACCCCGATGAACGAACTTCTTGAGAAAGTTCGTTCTCGCGGTACAAAAACCGCAGAGAAATTAGCTATCGCTATGGAGCGCTGTATGAAAAAAGCCGCAGGCGAACAACCCGAACAGTGTTTTAGGGAATTATTTATTAGCAGATACAAATGGAAAATTGACGATGAGAGATTTCGACAACTTATCCAACTCACCAAAGAATGTACGCTTTCATTCTTTCAGAAATTCAAATACGTATACCATCAGGACGGTATGAGCGCTCCTAGAACATTTGACAAAGCAATAGACCTTGTAATAAAAAATGCTTCAAGTATCAATGAAGCAGTGAAATTACAATTATCAGCTTTCAATTATCAACCTACTTGATTGTTGATACAAAAAAAGGCCGCGCCAACGGCCATGAATTTTAAAATCCACAAACATTATGAAACATAATTCCGATCTGCCAGGGCAATTAGCATTATTCACTGTTGCCCCCACAGTTGAAACAAGGACTACCATTCACGATCCTTACTGGGATGAAATACTTGCGCCCGAACATCCCGAACCAGAAACCAGATGGAATCCTGCCCACTTTGGGGAAGTCCCTCATAAGGTAAGTGACAACGGACAACTGACAATTTTCTTTGATGACAGCGACGAGCCACCAGATCCAGACGATTATCAAAATCTGGATGATTATCATCAAGCCTGGGCAGATTGGGAAATACGTGTTCGGGCGCAAGTTACCGCAAGCACCGTTGTAGAGACAGTAAAATCACCTGTTCGGGCGCAAGTGACATTAGACACTGAAAAAATTGCGCCCGAACACCCTCAACCATTAAAAGTGGGTGATTTGGTAAAGCTCTCCCCAGATTGGATGGACAAATGCGCCGCCGCCACAACTGGCAAGTTTAAAAAGGATTACCAATACAAATCTGACGACGAATTAATTTCTGAAGTGATTTGGCTAGATCCTGACAAGGGACATATTTATGTTGCACGCGGTAATAATGAAGCTTTATTTGTTCCCGATGGATGCTACACCGTAGAAGTTGTTCGGGCGCAAGTATCAAAGACTACCCAAAAAATTGCGCCCGAACAAAATACCCACTGGGTAGAGAAGTACTGGGTACAAAGGTTAGGTAATAAATATTGGTATTACCGTTACTGCTGGATGTCCGGCAGGAAAAAGAATCGCCGCCATATCGGCAGTGTGGACAGTGTTATATCCAAGCGCAAAAAGGCAGATGTGGAAATTGCGATCACTTCGGGGCAGCCGCCAAGTGAGATCGAAAAGTTGATTCACTCCTGGCGTCCCCAGTCCCCAGCGCCCAATGCCCAATGCCCAATTACGAATGACGAATGACGAATGACTAAGCTTACCCCTCGTCATCATCATCGTCCGAAGCAGAGATGACAACATTCACACAGTCAGACCCAGCCTCAAAACCGATGATGGTAAACGTTTCACCATAGGCATCTGTCAAGCAAATTACTGCATCCCCCGGAAAGTCTTGTAATTCTTGAATCAGCTTTTCTACAGTCAGTTCTTCTACAGTCAGTTCTTCGGTTGTAGTCATATTTTCTCCTTTAGAAATGCGATCACACTGGTCAGAGGTGAAGTGCGATCGCAACTTGTACTGAAATCTAACATCTATTGGCTTTAGGCTTTGCTGCCTTGAGCTTCACTACCTTATCCGCCCCAAGCCTTATTTGTCACAGGTTGGGGTTTATAGGGTTGCGATCGCGCTTTTCACGTCATCGTCACTCACCTCGATGTACCGAGAAAGTACCTTCAAGTCAGTGTGACCAGTGGCTTTTTTAATCGTTGCCAAGCTTACACCCCGCTTTGCTAATTTCGTTATAAAACTCCGGCGGGTGGAGTGAGTTGATATCCCCTTGGCTGAAAGTCCGGCTCTTTCAACAGCTGTACGTAAAATTTGGTCAGCCGCCCTTAGCCCCATAGGTTTATCCGCTTCTCTAGATGGGAATAACCAAATTGAACCGGGGAGTGGCTTATATGCTGCCAACAATTCAGCCAAAGTATCGTGAACCGGCACCTGGCGTGTCTGTCGCTTCCCGTTGGGTGTTGCCTTGCGAGTCCTGGCGCGAAAGTTGATATACTCACAAGGCGAGCCGTCAAGATTATACACGTCGAGAAGTTGCAACTTCACCAGCGCACCCCACCTCTCCCCGGTGTACCAAGCCAGATCCAAAAGTAGTTTATATTTTTGAGAGCGGATCTGCTTGCGAATTTTGGAATAATCCGCGTCGGTCAAAACTGCGGCTTGTCCATTTCGATTATTTTTCATTTTATTTTCTACTTCTGCTGATTCCGGTTTAACCATTCAGGGTGGTTAAACCGGAACATTCCTAACTTTATAGTTTAGAAATATTCGACTCAATCCTATTAACAGTAAGCGTTACACGTCCTCGGTGAATGTGCTTGTTTTACATAAAAGTGGAACATTTACTGTTTTTTGATAAAAGCATAAAACAGATTTATTCACTCACAAAAAAATCTGTTTTATGGCAGAACCAAGCTTGACTTCAGTATTCGGTGCGAATGCTTCTCAAACCTCCACCGACCTTG
>NZ_JAVRBQ020000052.1:0-43305 GCF_034531215.2 Nostoc sp. ChiSLP03a | reverse complement strand
ATAGGTCATCAGTGATAGCATAAATTGTAATTATTTCGTTTAACATTACCCCTCCTAATTTTTCCTCTGGAGGGGATTTTATTGCTTATGCAATGCCACCTGAACACCTGCAAGCATAACTAGCAACTTGGGTTAATACTTGTACCACGATATGCAACTCTAGCAGATATCGCCACGTTGAAAAATGATGCTTACCAAGCAGAAGTAAACAGCAATTTGGATTTAGCAGAGCAACTATGGATTCGGGTATTAGCTGCGGCTTTAGGGCAAGATATGGACGCAGTGAGAGGTTTACAAAGAATTGAACGGTTGCGAAATAGTTCTGCAAATCCTGATTTACCCCAGCAAACAATTCCACAAGCATCTAAGTCAGTCACAAATACACCTATAAGTAAACCTTCTCAAACACCTCCCAAGCCAATCTCACCATTCCCGATTAATAATACTCAGGCTTCTGGTGCGGAACAATTTGCAACATCTACAATTGCAACACCTTCAACGCCATCAAAAAAACTAATATTACCTAACTGGTCGCGGCGAAGAGTGATAACTGTTGGGTTTGCGGGTGCTGGGTTGGGTTTGGCAATTGTAGTACCTCGTATCTGGCGGTCTGATTCAGGAGAAACTACACCAGCATCTACACCAGAAATAACAAGACTTCCTAGTAACCTGAACCCGTTTGACGTTTCCTCCAATAGCTTAAAAAGCTTTTCATTTGAAACGGTGACTGTCAATGCACAGGGAAATATCGCCAACCGTAGTAATAATGAAGCGAAATACTTTGTTGAAAACTTAGGGAATGATGTCACCTTGGAAATGGTGCAGATACCAGGGGGAACCTTTATGATGGGTTCACTGGAAAAAGAAGCAGAAAGAGAGAAAGATGAAAGTCCACAGGATCAGGTAAAAGTGCCTGGGTTCTTCATGGGTAAATATGAAATCACCCAGGCACAGTATCAAGCAATTATGGGTAGTAACCCTTCTAGTTTCAAAGGTGAGAAACGACCTGTAGAACAGGTGAGTTGGGATAATGCAGTAGAATTTTGTAAAAAGTTGAGTCAAAAGACAGGAAAAACCTATCGACTAACCAGCGAAGCCGAATGGGAATATGCTTGCCGTGCTGAAACCAAAACACCTTTTTATTTTGGTGAAACGATTACCACAGGTTTAGTTAACTACAACGGTAACTATCCTTACGGCTCTGCACCAAAAAGGGAATATCGTCAACAAACAACAGATGTAGGAAAATTTTCACCAAACTCTTTCGGTTTATACGACATGCATGGTAATGTATGGGAATGGTGTCAAGATATATATAATGACAATTACCAGGGTGCGCCAAAAGATGGTAGTGCGTGGCTGACTGGTAAAAATAATGACCTAAAGCTGCTGCGTGGCGGTAGTTGGTTCGGCTATGCCAGGGGTTGCCGTTCTGCCGATCGCAATAGGCGCGCGCGTGCGAATCGTGACTACGATGTTGGTTTTCGCGTGGTGGCGGTGGCTGTGGCGTGAGTACTCCCCAAAGTCAGAGTTGATAAGTGGGAATTTATCGAGCGTACACCAGGGAGCCCAGACCTGAACCAGCGAGGAAGGCGACAACCTCCGAATATAAAACCGAGTCGGATAGCTTGGTAAGTTGCAAAACCGAACAGTTGTTCGACTCAATTAATTTTGCGACATTTAAAAGAAACTTCTAAGCTCGACTTTATCCAAAATTAAGAACTCGCTTTCTTTATCCGGCAAAAACCCTAGCTTTTTGGCAAATACTTTTTCCACGTGATAGATAGTCGATGAAGCTAAAAAAGTAAAACTCCTGTCCTACAAAGGTTTCAGATTAAGCGATCGCGTTGTGAAAAAAATGGATAAAGTCGAGCTAAGAGGATGTTTCAAAAGTGCTTGGCTGTGATTTTAGGCACTCATTGATCCCCCCTAACCCCCCTTAAAAAGGGGGGAACCGGAATCAAAGTCCCCCTTTTTAAGGGGGATTTAGGGGGATCTAAAACGTTTTGCTACCAAGAAGAGGACTTTTCAAACAACCTCTAAAATTTAGCTCATTTTTAATTGTTCTAATTTTTGTTTAATCAAAATCTCAACTTCTTCAATCTCAGCATTCGATTTTGGGATGTCAAAAGTCTCTGGAGATGCTTCAGATGTAAAGCGGTCAACAAAAGCACGAAACGCTGCTTTGTTATCGGGGTGAGCAATGACGAAGGCTCTTAACTTGGTTTTGCTCATGCTGCTAAAGTCTGGCTCAATCACAAGAACCTCCAAAAACCATTGCGATAGATTTCTATCTCTATGTTATCTCCTGCCAAAATAAACACATTACCTGTTTGTTCATCGAGGCGGATAATGTAAATAGGAGTGAATGTATTGGTCAAAGATTGACATAGTATGACACACCTGATGCCTTGTTCAGCAGTTGGCAAGATTTGTATACCTCATAACCCCATAGCTTGGAATCAGAATAGCAGGTAAGGAGAAAATATCAAACCATCTATGTTGTAAATTAGACTTCTTGCAAAAGTAGGAAAAAGGGTAAGGGGGAAAGGGGAAAGGAACAATAAAAAACCTTTTCCCTTTAACCTTTCCGCTTTTCCCACAAGAGTGCAAAAATTACTTTTGTAAGAGGTCTATTGATAAGGCAGTGTTTTTCAATCTCGCCATCAAATATCAGGTCTAAATCCCCGTCATAAAACTTAATTACGAATTACGAATTACGAATTACGAATTATTTAATAGTGCGTTGTCACAAAGGTCAACGCACCCTTATCTAAAGAAGCGGCGAGTCCAAACAATTACTTCACAGATGTCACTGTTTGGTTTACTACTGGACGTGGTTTCTTGCGGTCTGACCTGCGCGTTCCACCAGCCATCCCATATTCATCACTATTTTTGCCATAGCGAGATGCAACGTTTAACAGCATTTGCTCAGAATAAGTATTCAACTCTCGTTCTGCTTCTATTAATGCATTGTGTGTCTTATCTACTATTATTTGTGCTTGATTATAAGCGGCTAACTTTTCTCGTAACTCAATTACTTTAGTGTTGTAAGTAGCAATTGAAAACCCATTACTAAAGTCTAACTGAGGGTTAATTGTCTGCATTCCTTCAATCCGTCGTTCAGCTTTAGTCAGTGAGATGGAGTTTCGTTTCCGTTGCATATAGTTTTCCTATTTGGATTAATTTATAAATAACCCTGACTTTATACACTGAGTTATTTATATATCATCAAGATACGCAACAAGCAGATGCACCAGCCACAGTGAAGTTACAGAATTATAAAAGCATTGGATGGCATTAGCCAATTAGATAGATGCGGGTATATTTGCTGAAATTCGTTGAGAAAAGCTAGTTTTGATGTCGCAAAAGCTAGTTTTGATGTCGCAAAAGCTAGTTTTGATGTCGCAAAAGCTAGTTTTGATGTCGCAAAAGCTGGTTTTGATGTCACAAAAGCTGGTTTTGATGTCGCAAAAGCTGGTTTTGATGTCGCGGAGCTTTATTATCTCATGTAGAGACGCGATTTATCGCGTCTAAAAAATTGACGCGTTAGACAGACGCGATAAATCGCCGTCTCTACAAAGAATGTACTCGTTAATTATTCCTTGACAGACTACTAACTAATAGTAACAACAGCTACCATCGCATCGGCTAGAGGGAAATGAGACGAAGCACACTAAAAATTTATTTTTATAACTGAAAATTTTATTTTATTTATATGTTAAGTAAGTTTTAGGATGTTATCTGTATAATCTATCATTCAGTCTGAATTATCGAATGTATAATCTATCATTCAGTCTGATTGATTATTAACCTCTGTTACTTATTGATAGGTTGAAATTTGGGAATTAGGGCATCCATTTTTCAGACATAACATACTACTCACTTAGTAGTTATTTATTAACGGAATTTGAGAAGTTATGTAGGCAGACTCTATCCTAGACATGACCTAAACTTGTGCTTCAAAAATCATGAGCCATTATATGAATAGTTAGCACGTTAACAGCACTATCCAATGTCTCAAGACTTATTAAACTCCTTTCAAGAAGCATACAGCAATCTCGAACTGTTTCCGTTAATGGAACGGAACGAAATGGAAAGATTTCGAGTCGAATATGGTGATGATTTGATTGCAGACCTAAACCAATTAGTAGAAGATAGTCCTAATGGAGATGGCAAAATAGTCTTTACAGGACATCGAGGATGTGGTAAGTCTACTTTGTTAGCTGAGTTGAGCCGACAAATTCAAGATAAATATTTTGTAGTTCTGTTTTCTATTGCCGATAAAATTGAAATGTCGGCAGTTAATCATATTAATATACTGTTTGCGATCGCAGTTAATTTAATGACAGAGGCAGAAGCTCGCAAAGTTGATATTCCACAATCGACAAAAGAAGCTCTTTATAAGTGGTTCGCTACTCGCACTCGCACTGAAGAATCAAATTTGCAAGCAGAAGTAAGTATAGGTTTTGACCTCTTAAAGTTGATTAGCTCGAAATTAAAAGCTGATGCAAGCGTTCGGGATGAAATTAAGCAAGAATTTGAACGCAAGTTATCAGATTTAGTTGCGAGAATTAACGAAATAGCTGCTTTAATTCAAGCTGCAACTAAACAAAACGTTTTAGTTATTATTGATGATTTAGATAAACTGGATTTAGGCAGAGTTAACGAAATTTATCGAGATAACATTAAAGCTCTTTGTCAACCTAACTTTCAAATTATCTACACTATCCCGATCGCAGTCCTTCGAGAAACATTTATTAGCACAATAATTGCCACTGAAACTAACGACCAAGTTGTGGCAATGCCTGTATTAAAAATATTTGATAAAGGTAAAAATCGCTTCCCAAATGCCCAACCTCGCCCGGAAGCAACAAAGATTCTCGGAGAAGTTTTACAAAAGCGGATTCCCAGTGAATTAATCGCAGCACCAACGGCTGAGAAAATTGTGATTTACAGTGGTGGTGTATTGCGAGAATTAATTCGGATTTCTAAAGAATGTTGCCGCATTTGTTTGCGAACTATCCGGCGAAACCCCTCAGCCGAAGTTATCATTGATGATAAAATTCTTCTGCAAGCAATCAATAAAATTCGCAATGATTTTTCGATACGTTTAGGAAAAACTGATATCGATATTTTGCAGAGCGTTTATGAACAATTTATGCCCAACGACCCCAAACAAGCAGAGTTTTTAGATTTGTTACACGGGCTGTATGTTCTAGAATATCGCACTGATGAAACTTGGTATGATGTTCATCCAATTATTATCGAAAGCTTGAGAAGACAGGGAGCCATTAATGTTAAATGAGGAATTATTTGATGAAGGAGAAAATCAAGATGCGTATGATGATTTAATTGTTTCTATTGAAGCTCAAAAGCGGGGATTAAATTTACTGATTGCGGTTTGCGATGATGCTAGCTTTCGCGATCGGATTATTGCTCAATATGAAGCTGAACTCCAACCCGCCTTCGGTGCATATCGAGTAACTTTAGCACGTCAAGAACCTAGTATCAAAGCTGCTCTTAACCAACTGCTACAACAAGAAGAATATCTCCGTCAGCAGAACCCGGCGGTAATCACTGTGATGGGTGCTGAACAATTGTATTTTCTTAGGTTGGGAAATGAGCAATCAGAACAGGAGAAATTTTTTGGTTACTTACAGTGGACAAGGGAAGGATTGCGCGAATTTCCATTTGCGATCGTGCTTTGGGTAACTAATCAAATTTTAGTCAACTTAATTAAAAAAGCTCCTGATTTTTGGAGTTGGCGCAACGGTGTATTTCGGTTTGAATCTCAAAAGACAAATGCTATTCCTGGTAAAGAATTAGAAAATATCCGCTTTGTTTTTCGAGACACAGAATTAGCTAGCACAGATACTAATGAAACTAATCGCTTTTTCTTACCCATTCAAGATTTACAAAGGTTAATCGAGAAAGTAGAACAAGAACGGGGAACTAAAGACCCCACCTTGGCTACTTTATACTCAAGATTGGGTGATATTTACCACAGCAGATTAGATCGGGGTGAATCTCAAAACTATCAAGAAGAACAGGAATTAGCAATTAAATATTTGCGGAAAGCGAGTGAGTTACAAAATGAATTAGGTTTGCAGATAGACTTAGCTAATAGCCTCAACAATTTAGCAGGAATATATCGCGCAACAGGAAACTACAGTGAAGCCGAACCCTTATATAAACAAGCTTTAGAACTGAGAAAACGCTTGTTAGGAGAAAATCATCCTGCTTTTGCTACTAGCCTGAATAATTTGGCAGGACTTTACAAATCTACTGGACAATATAGTAAAGCAGAACTCCTATATCAACAAGCTTTAGAACTGAGGAAAGCATTGTTAGGAGAAAACCATGCTGATGTCGCCGCTAGTCTGAACAATTTGGCATTACTATATGATGAACAAGGACGTTATGACGAAGCAGAACCTTTGTATTTGCAATCATTAGAACTCGAAAAACGTCTGCTGGGTGAAAATCATCTTTCTTTTGCTCTTATACTAAATAATTTAGCGCTACTTTATTATCATCAAGGACGTTACAGTGAAGCTGAACCTTTGTCGCAACAAGCAATAGAATTAGATAAGCGATTTTTGGGAGAAGAAAATCCTGATGTTGCTACAGATTTGCACAATTTAGGTTTAATATACCGCGCTCAAGGACGCTACAGTGAAGCAGAATCTTTATTTTTGGAATCATTAGAACTCAAGCAGCGTGTATTACAAAAAGCGCATCCGCTATTAGCAGACACGATCTATGCTCTTGGTTATATGTACAGAGAACAGGGACGTTACAATGAAGCGGAACCCTTATGTATAAAAGCCTTAGAACTTGATAAGCACCTATTGGGAGAAAATCATCCCAATGTTGCCGAAAGTCTGAATAATCTGGCAGAAATTTATCGTGAAACTGGACGTTACGGTGAAGCTGAACCGCTTTATTTGCAAGCTTTGGATATTTGCGAACGAGTGTGGGGTGTAAATCATCATCGTAGTGTTACTGTTCGTCAAAATTTAGATAAACTTGCCGCAGCAATGCAGAATAATGGAGAGTGCGATGTCTTGTCTACGACACGCTGCGCGAACGACAACCCCTTCGGGGAAAGCACTGCATAAAGCAAAAATCTAATTTTGGGTTCAGCTAAACGTTAAAATATCATAAAAATAGAATGTTTTCATTTTGAGACTCTAATCTAAAGATAGCAAAATGGCTAAAGATGTTTTTCATCAACAGGTAAAACAAGCATTAATCAAAGATGGGTGGATAATTACTCACGACCCTTTTACAATTCGTGTTAGTGAAGCGATTAAACTACAAATAGACTTAGCCGCTGAAAATGCCATTGCCGCAGAACGGAATACAGAGAAAATAGCTGTTGAAATTAAGAGTTTTATTGCAGATTCAGATATCAGTGAATTTCATACTGCACTCGGACAATATTTGAATTACTGCCAAGCTCTTGAAGAAAAAGAAGCAGACAGAGTGCTTTATTTAGCTGTTCCTATCGAAACATATTAAGACTTTTTCCAACTTTCTTTTGTCCAACGCACCCTTCATCGTTACCAAGTTAAATTGATAATTTACGACCCCAAGCGTGAGGAAATTCGGCTATGGATAAAATAGAACGCTATCGACAATTTATCAAACAAATTCTCAGCGAACATCAACAAATCACGTCTAATACCGATACTGTCAAATCACAATTAATTTTAGACAATGAAAACAACCATTATCAACTAGCTTACGTTGGCTGGCAAGGAGATAAGCGGGTGTTTGGTCCAGTCATACATTTTGATATTCAAGATGGGAAAATATGGATACAGTATAATGGTACAGAAGAGTCTGTTGCTGAACGATTGGTTGAGTTAGGTGTACCCCCTTCTGATATTGTTATTGGGTTCCATTCTCCTTTTAAGCGCCAGTTTACTTCTTATGCTGTCGAGTGAACTTCAACTCAAGCGATGAATAAATGAATATTGAACAAGTAGTAAATAAATAGAAAAGCGATCCCTCTCCAGAGATACCCGACTTGTTTAAGAAGTCGGGTATCTCTGGAAAGCTTGCTCAATTGTCCTTCAAATAAATCTACTAGCGAACGCCAACAAAACCAGCTTTCTCAATTGCTCTTTGTCCCTGATCGGTTAATAAAAGATTGGCATAAGCATTTCCAATCTGCTGTTCCCGTCCTTTATTCTGCTTAATAATCACAAACAAATTAGCAATCATCGGATAGCTGCCATTTTCGATCGCCTGAGTATTTAGTTGGTTGCGCTGACGCGGACACTGTTCAGGCGAAACCATCGGCGTTTGATAGGGGGTAATTAGCCGATTGGAACTCTGACCCAATGGTAAAGCCTTCACGGTACATTGAAAGACTACCGAACGGGCAGAAGCATAATACACACTACCAGGGGTTTTACTGAGTTGGCGCACTGCCTCTGTAGTTGAGTAGACATATTGCACATTAGAGCCAAATGCTTGCCCTTTTAAGTCGCTATTGTTAGGAAATATTACTGTATCTGCGTCTTCTGGTCGTTGCGAAAAAGCTGTGATGGGTAGATTTGGCCCGCCGACTTGATTCCAGTTAGTAATTTTCCCCAAATAAATTTGCTGCAATTGGTCAACAGTTAAACCAGGCACATTGAGTGATGGGTTGACTACCACTGCTATCCCATCTTTACCCACTTGGCGTTCCTCAAGGGTAAAACCTCGCTCTTTTGCCATAGCTTGTTCTTCATCTGTGAGGGGACGGGAAGACTGAGCAAAGTCTATTTTCCCATCAAGCAACATCCGAATGCCAGAGCTAGAACCAGGACTAGCATTAACAGGGTTTACGTAGCGTAATCTTAGTTCCGGGCGATCGCTCTGGATCTGAGAATCTACCAATTGCCGAATAGATGCCCAAGCGGTACTACCTCCGTAGTTGAATGATGCAGGGGGAACATCAGCAACTGTCTGAAAAGTTGATTCATTCTTAGAGACGCGATTGAAATTTTGATTGGAGGAAGAGTTAACACTGTTGCGGAACAATAAATTTGGCTTCAATAACCACCAAAGTAATCCGCCAATAACCATAAGTGTGAGAACTTTACCAATAATCAAACCTCTAAGAAAGAGGGAGATTTCGCTGTTAATTAAAGCTTTTCTTTGATTTGTATTGTCCATATTTTTAAATATTGTTTCATTGTATTTATCTTACAGGAATATCTAAGTATTTATCCTATGGTAATCATGAAATATTTAAATTCAAACTAAATCTGTAATAGCTAGTTAATAGACAGTTTGATGATTGCTGCTAGATAATTAACTTTTCTAGTTTAGTGAAATTAAATTTACTCTTTGGTAGTTTTTGCAATGGTGCAATTGCTTTGACAGATTCTTCTGTTAGGTACTGATTTAGCTAGTAGACTACTTGTATTAGTTAATAATGGGAACTCAACCTTCCTATAAAACTCTTTAGTTGAGTAGGTTGGTTTGGAAGCGATGTCCCCGTATTAATGAATGTATAGATTAAAACTATTACTATCAAACTCGTAGTTGCACCAAGACCAATGCCCAGTAGCAAAATAAAGTTTCTATAAGTTAGCAAATAGGTATCATCAGCCTTGTAGTTGATGTCAGCAGATTGTGAAGACTGTGATAACGCTACATCATCAGAATTAAGTGCTTGTAAAGCTTCTGTGGCAGACTGATAACGCTGGTTGTAGCGATCGCGAACCATTATATCTAAAATATTTGCCAGAGCATCACTTACCTCTGCCTTGTCGCGCCAGATAACTTCTCCAGTAGTGGGATCTTCTGGTAATTGTTCAGGCATTAAACCTGTTAAAGCTTGGATGCCAATCATCCCGACTGCATAAATATCGCTGCAAAGTTTTGGCTTTCCCTTAGCCTGTTCGCTTGGCATATAGCCAGGAGTCCCAACCGCAATTGTTAAGCCTGCTCCCAAAGCACCAATTTTCTTAATACTGCCAAAATCAATTAGCACAATCTTTCGATCCGAGTACCGCCGCATTAAGTTTTGAGGCTTAATATCTCGGTGAATAATATCGTGTTGGTGGACGAAAGCCAGTACTTCTAGGATGTCTTTTAATAAATTTACGACTGTATTCTCGTTGAGACGCTGACCTGGGACAATTTCTTGAGTCAAGGCATGACCGTCAATATATTCCTGAACTAAATAGAAATCCCCGTCTTCATTAAAATGAGCAAACAGTCTCGGAATTTGCTCGTGGTTGTTGCCTAGCTGGTATAAAACTTCTGCTTCCCGATCGAACAGCTTTTTAGCAATGGGTAGAACAGCAGGGTTGGAATCTTTTGGATGAAAATGTTTGACCACACAATGAGGTTGTCCTGGTAAATCCAAGTCAATGGCCAAGTAGGTATCACCAGAACCGCCACTTCCTAACTGTTTGACAATCTCAAAGCGATTCCGAAGTGTTTTTCTGTTGAAAGAGGAGCGATGTCTGTTACGTGTAGCAACCCCTACTAAGTAAGTATTACCAGATTCTCCGCTTCCCATCACTTTGACAGTTTCAAAGCGACTTCGGAGTGTTTTTCTAACTAGAGGGTTCTGGCTCATGTGGCGTATACTACTTTTTAATTTACTGACCATTCAGAGCTTGAATGAGGTTATGAATAACTGCTTACCGTTAAATTTGCCGATCTTTGCGGCAGTTAGCCATCGTGCGACCTATGCTTTGGATACCTTTGGTGCTTAGTTGCTTGACTGCTTTGTTGAATACCCTTACAAATATCTTAATACAAAATTAATTTATGAAATACTTCTGTAATCATATTATCACTTAAGTAAATTTAACACTAGTCCACAGTATTTAAGCTATGGACAGAGAATAATATTTATGAGTTAAAATGGTTAATTCTTTTAACTGTTAAGTCTGATTACTGACGAAACCTTGAGCAGTGAAATTTAAAGGCACAAATAGCACTTAAAGTGTTCGCTACCATTTTGTCATCAGATTCTAGTCGTTACTAACTGCGATCGCGTTATCAGAGCGATGTGAATTTGACGAAAAAACTAAAAAAGATTGGGTAAGTTTTTGAGATAGTTAGGTGTAACTTCTCGATCGCTCACACATTTTACGCTCTCGATTTCCTAATAATTCTGGCAAATCTTTAATGCGTATTCGCTTCCACAAAATGCCACAATTAATATGTATGATACCAATTGTTAAAAAAATCCATCCCTACCTACCCTTAGCAAGAGAAGGGTGTGCGTCAGTGCAGGTTGGGTTATCTGTCGTAAGCATTTATTTTTAGAATTGGTACCAAATACTTGAATGAAAAAGCAAAATTGCGAATTACAATACTTGCAATCTCTCCAATAACTTCAAGTTTCTACTTTTATGACTAGAATAAATATTATAACTGGATTTCCTTAAATTAAATCCGTATAAATTTGCGAACTTTGTTTATTTATTGGTTTACTCAGTCCTTATAACATTAATTTACAGTATATTAACTGGTTATTCAATACTTTCTCTAAAACATCCTACTTTTCCCACTTTTCCCACTTTTTACTTTACTCGTCTTTATATCATTTACAATCACTCAGTTGCATCTAGCAAAAGTAATAGTTGGAATAAATAGTCGAAGCTGATTTTTATATGTTTTTATTTAATACCAATTTGTAATTAATAAAGTCAGATATAGCATGGCTTTCGGGGTTTGAATGTGTTGTCTCATTTTAGAGAATTGGTATAACTTTTTTGGCAGCTAATAAATATGCCTTATTTATGTTTCTTACCTTTGTATAAGGCAATACAAAAAAAATTTACTAGCGCAGCAAGCTGAATTTATTAGGTTGAATAATTCTGTTAATGATTAGATTTTGGTTTTTGTGAGTTTTTTAAACCCAACATTTACGTCTTTATATTCATTTTCACTGGTATTTTTATTCTGTTAATTAAAAAAGCCCCCTAGTGGGGGCTTATTAAGTTGTCCGCGTGGATTAAACAACTAGTTAATTAATACTTACAGTAGATACAGTAATCCGAATAAAATAATCCAAATTACGTCAACGAAGTGCCAATAGATTTCGGCTGCTTCAATGCCAAAGTGCTTTTCGTTACTGTAGTGACCCGGAAGGCGCGATCGCCACAACACGGCAACGATTGCCAAAACGCCGATGGTAACGTGTAATCCGTGGAAACCAGTCAAAACGTAAAATGCACTCGCAAATAAATTGGTAGTTAAACCAAATTCTAAATGGGTATATTCATATACTTGACCCACCAAGAAGATAGCACCCATTGCAGCGGTAATTGCTAACCAGATTTGCGCACCCCGCGCATCGTTCTTTTTGATAGCAGTATCGGCATTGTGCATGACAAAACTACTAGAAATTAGATTGATGGTGTTGACTCCAGGTAACAAAAGTTCTAATTCTGGAGTACCTGCTGGCGGCCATGCAGGTAAGGTAGCACGGAAAGCCAAATAGGCTCCGAACAACCCCATAAAAATCATCCCTTCAGCAATCAGGAAGACAATTAGCCCAAACATCCGATGGTCTGGATGTTCTTCATGATGACCGACGGACGCTTCCGCTGCATGGTGATGATTTAGTTCGGTTTTAGCTGGGTCAATAGTTTGACTTTGCATGAATTTTTATAAGTGGGGAATGGGGAATGGGGAGTTAGAAGTTAGGAGTTAAAAGTTAGGAGTTAAAAATTTTGAACTAACAACTTTATTAAAGTCATAACTCATAACTCCTAACTTTATTTCCGGTCTTCGGGATTAGCAGCAACCGCAGAGTCGGGTTCTGCTCTTAATACTGAGTTCGGCCCGCCAGATAAGACTGGATTGGGATCGGATAAAGGTACACCTTCGTCAGCCTTTTCCAAACCGTAGTCGTAGGGGCCTGTAGCTAGTACTGGGGTTCGATCGAAATTCTCGATCGCAGGTGGTGATGTAGTCATCCACTCTAAGGTAAGCGCCCTCCAAGGATTATTACCAGCTTTCTCGCCGTATAACCAACTCCAAATCGCATTAATGATGAAGGGGAATGTCGAAACTGCTAGTATGTAAGCGCCGTAAGTGCAGATTTCGTTGATAAAGGTAAATTTGGGGTCATACTGAGCGACGCGGCGGTTCATGCCCATTAATCCCAGCTTGTGCATTGGTAAGAAGGTCATATTTAGACCCACTATTGTTAAGGCAAAGTGAACCTTGCCCCAAAATTCGTTCACCATTCGTCCCGTCATTTTTGGGAACCAGTGGTAAATGCCTGCATAAATCCCTAAGACGCTACCGCCAAAGAGCACGTAGTGTAAGTGTGCTACCACAAAATAGGTGTCGTGGACATGAATATCAAAAGGCACTGCTGCCAACATGACGCCACTGATCCCGCCGATGACAAAGGTGCCGACAAAGCCAATAGCGAACAACATGGCAGTATTAAGCTGGATTTTCCCGCCCCACATGGTTGCTAACCAGCTAAATATTTTAATTCCCGTAGGTACGGCAATGATCATGGTGGTGATCATAAAGAACATCCGCAACCAACCGGGGATACCGCTAGTAAACATGTGGTGCGCCCAAACAATTAGCCCCAAAAAGCTAATAGCCAGAGACGAATAAGCGATCGCTTTATAGCCAAAAATCGGCTTGCGGGAATGCACGGGAATAATTTCTGAAATTGCCCCAAAGAAGGGCAAAATCATGATGTAAACGGCTGGGTGGGAGTAAAACCAGAACATGTGCTGGTAAACTACAGGGTCGCCACCCCCAGTTGGGTTAAAAAATGTTGTCCCGGCAATTAAGTCAAAAGCCAGCAAAATTAGACCTGCTGCTAACACTGGTGTAGATACCAAAGTCAGTGCTGAGGTAGCAAACATCGCCCAGCAGAACAACGGCATTTGATGAACACCCATACCGGGGATACGCATCCTGAGCAATGTGACGAGGAAATTGATTGCTCCTAAAATCGATGACGTACCTAGTAGGAGGACGCTCATAATCCAAATTCCCTCACCGACTTGACCTGTTACCAAGCTCAGGGGAGGGTAGGAAGTCCAACCCGCATCCGGTGCATCGCCTACCACTAAACTGAGGATCAACAATAAACCCGCAGGCGGAATCATCCAAAAGGCAACAGCATTCAAGCGCGGAAATGCCATATCCTTTGCCCCAATCATCAAAGGGATGAGGAAGTTAGCAAAACCCGCACCAGCTGGCACAATCCACAAGAAAATCATGATCGTGGCGTGCAGCGTAAATAAGCTGTTGTAGACTTCAGGGGTGACGAAATCGACTTCTGGAGTTCGCAGTTCTGTACGAACCAAGTCAGCCATCACGCCACCGATACAGTAAAAAATGAATGTAGTGACTAGGTATTGAATCCCAATCACCTTATGGTCGGTGTTGAAACTAAAGTAGTCTTGCCATTTTCTGATCCCTGGCTCCTCAACAAGAGCAGGGGCGTTGGCAGTTTCTTGCACTTGAGCTTGGGTCATTTGTCATTTGTCCTTTGTCACTTGTCCTTTGTCATTTGTCCTTTGTCACTTGTCCTTTGTCATTTGTCCTTTGTCATTGGTATGAGTACTAATGACCAATGACTAATGACTAATGACCGATGACTAATGACTAATGACTAATGACTAATGACTATTTGTGAACTTGATGGAGGATTTCTGGCTGAATTCCCATGTCCTTGGTGTAAGGAGCGAGAAATTCATTTGGGGATAGATCGGCAGGATTAACAGCAACGGCTTGATTTAGTGTTTCTTTGCTGGCAACTAGCTGTTCTTGCATCCATTTGTCAAAGGCTTCTTGTGGCTCAACAACTATTGGCGCTCTCATCGCACCGTGGTAGGGGCCACAAAGTTCAGCACAGATTAGGGTATAGTCTCCTGCTGTTTTGGGGGTGAAGCGAATCTCGCTTTGCCTACCAGGAATCGCATCTTGTTTCAAGCGGAACTCTGGAACCCAGAAAGCGTGGATGACATCGTTGGCTGTCATATTAATTTCCACTTCTCGCCCGATGGGGACGTGCATTTCACCTGTGGTTATACCAGTTTCAGGATAGGTGAAAAGCCAAGCATATTGTAGTCCTGTGACGTTGACCTGTAATCCTGCTGGTTTGCCTGCTTTATCAGGAGTTCCCCCAATTGTTGGAGCAACACTACCGACACCTGGAGCATTCCGCAGTTGGGGAATTTGGTCAGCGTTGCGGACTTCTGCTGTAGCTGGGTCTTGCATTGCCTCATCAGATTTTTCTTGATTGAGGTTGGGTTCGGTGCTGGGTGGAGTATCGCTTAAAGTTGCGGCGATCGCACTCCCATGCCCTGGCATTTTCATCGACTCCTGATTCATCGGCGCTTCATGAATAGCATGGGGATCAAAGCCACCGATTTCGTTGTAAACATCAAAGCTGTAAACAGAAATACCGATAACGATAATTGCTGGGATCGCCGTCCAGAGAATTTCTAAAGGTATATTGCCTTCAACTGGTGGGCCGTCTTCATTATCACCTGCACGCCGACGATATTTAAATGCAGAGTAAATTAAAACACCTTCGACGATTAGGAATATACCTGTAGAAACGACCATCATCGCGTTGAACAGACCATCCACTAAGACGGCTTCATCTGTGGCTGCTGCTGGCAACAGACCGTGATTTTGACCGTACCAAAGGCTGGCGAGCGTTAGCACGATGCCAATGAGTAATGTCCAGATTGAACTTGGAATCTTCACGGCTTACTTAATTGAATTTACTACGTTATCTTAAAGCTGCTCACTTACTAAGGTAGTCTAGGCTGTTAGACATGGGAGAGAAAGGTCTGAAATTTTTATTAATTTTTTTGGCTATTTCACTAATTTTGAGTATGAGTTTACTATCATACAACGCCAAAAATAGATGCAAATCAGTAAAAAAATTTAAGGAAAAATTTAGGATGTTTAAATTAATTGCCATTCATCAATTTCTCACATCTTGAAAAATACCTAAAGCTTCAGGCAAAACCTTGTTGGAGTGATTCAAAGTATAAGTGAGTGCTAATCTATAAAACCTTAGCCTATACGCTAGGGTGAAGATAGGACGCTAAAAGAAAATTGAAAATTTTAAGAGAGCCACCAAGAACGGGCAGAAGGTATCATTCATGAGCGAATTTGTCCTACAACAACAAAATGAAGCGGCGCTTCAGCAGCAAAAGCCCAAGGAAATGATTCGTCGCTTGGTGTGGAAAATATGCATAGCCACCTTAATTTTGATGGCAATAGGCAGCGCCACCCGTGTGATGAATGCTGGGCTTGCTTGCCCAGACTGGCCCTTATGCTATGGCGAACTCGTGCCAGCCAAGCAAATGAATCTCCAAGTGTTTTTGGAGTGGTTTCACAGATTGGATGCGGCTTTAATTGGTGTAAGCGCGATCGCACTCTTTGGTTTGTCCTGGTGGCATCGTCGTTTCTTACCCAGATGGCTGCCTTGGGCATCTACATTCGCCCTATTTTTAATTGTCTTCCAAGGCATCTTGGGGGGACTCACCGTTACCGAACTCTTGCGGTTTGATATCGTTACCGCCCATTTAGGAACGGCGCTGTTGTTTTTTACCACCCTGCTGATTATCGGCACAGCACTCACACCCTATCAGGGAAATGGAACCGTTGGTAAGTTGCCTTGGATCGGTTTAACTGCCGCTATTCTGGTTTACCTGCAAAGTCTGCTAGGTGCTTTAGTAGGCTCTCGCTGGGCGCTACACCAATGTCTCGGCGGTTCTCAACTTTGTACGGTAATGTACAGCCATATTGCTGGTTTGGTGCCGCCAACAGTAGCAACCTTGGCAATGGTATTTATCTGTTGGCGGACACCAGCACTACATCCAGCCTTACGGCGACTGGCAAATATGGCTGGTGGGTTGTTAACCTTACAAATCTTGTTGGGATTCGCCACTTTCAAATTACACCTCCAAGTCGAGCCTCTCACCGTCTCTCACCAAGCTATAGGAGCTACTTTGCTGGGTACTTTGGTGGTTTTCACAGTTCTCGCACTGCGTGACTCAGTTAGTGCTGATTCACGAGCTTTAAGTGCTGAGTAGGGAATGGGGCATTGAGCATTGGGAAAAGACAAGGGAGACAAGGAAGAGGGGTGAGACAAGGAAGAAACTTGTTCAATAATTCTCCCTTGTCCCCCCTGTCCCCCTCATCTCCCCCTGCTCCCCACTCTCCACTAAACGACGAAAGCCGCAACGGCGAGTATTGCGACCCATGCAGGTGCAGAAAATCTGTGTTTTTGTTTGCTTAAAAGAGCCAGCTTGAGCGGGGGCTGCATATAAGTTGTTGAAAAATAAGGAACCAGAGCCAAAATGATTGAGACTAATGTCTCTCGCCACCACGGAACATTTTTACAGGTAATTCAAAGTTACTACCAGCTAACGAAGCCTCGGATTATTCCGTTGCTTTTGATTACCACGGCTGGGAGTATGTGGATTGCTGCTAAGGGTGAAGTAGACCCATTGCTGTTGCTAGTAACTCTCACTGGTGGCACTTTGGCTGCTGCAAGCGCCCAGACGATTAACTGTGTCTATGACCGGGATATTGATTATGACATGGAGCGGACGCGCCATCGTCCGATGCCATCCGGTAAGGTGCAGCCGCGTGATGCTCTAATTTTTGCGATCGCACTGGCGACGATTTCCTTTACACTCCTAGCAGTATTTGCCAACTTGTTAGCTGCCCTGCTAGCTTTCTCTGGCATCGTCTTTTATATTTTGGTTTATACCCACTGGCTGAAACGCCACACCCCTCAGAATATCGTTGTTGGTGGTGCGGCTGGGGCAATTCCGGCTTTAGTGGGTTGGGCTGCTGTCACAGGCACATTAAGCTGGTCAGCATGGCTGATTTTTGCCATCGTCTTTTTGTGGACACCACCCCATTTCTGGGCGCTAGCTCTGATGATTAAAGATGACTACGCAAAAGTAGGGATACCAATGCTACCTGTGATTGAAGGTACTACGGCAACCGTGAAGCAGATTTGGTACTATACGCTGGTAACAGTATTTGCAACCGTGTTATTGGTTTATCCTTTGGGCGCAAGTGGAATTCTTTATGCTGCGATCGCCCTAATTCTGGGAGGATTATTTATCCACAAATCTTGGCGATTGTTGCAAAATCCAGAGGATCGCGCTGTAGCTAAAGAGTTATTTCTCTATTCCATCTCCTATATGATGCTGTTGTGTCTGGGGATGGTAGTTGATAGTCTTCCCGTTACCCATAATTTAATTAATGCAGCGATCGATCATCTGCATTTTATAGCTTAGGGGATGGAAAATTTAGCGATCGCGTTTGGTAAAGGGGCGCGATCGCATTTTCGGAAATTAAAAAATATATAGCAAGGGACTGGGGACTGGGGACTGGGTGAAAAGCCTTTTTGTGTCTAAGTTTTATTTTCTGTTGATGTCCTAACCACCTTGACTGTTGCTATACATAATTAGAGTTTTGCGTATTTGCGATTAAAAATAAAATTTCAGTTGTAACCAAATTGATTAAAAAGCTGAATGTTGACAAATTACATTCGTACAGCAATGCACAAAGCAACTTATGAGTTGCTTGAGGATGGAACTTTCTACGGCGAAATTCTAGAATGTCAAGGTGTGTGGGCAAACGCTACAACACTAGAAGCTTGCCGGGAGGATTTGCAAGATACTCTTGAAGGATGGATTGTACTAGGATTGCGTTTGGGTCATACTCTATCAATACTTGATCAAGAAGTTACCTAATCCTTGTAAAGCTATCAAAAATAAGTACGCTTGTTCTCTCAGTGCAAGCTAATTTAAGCTTAAAAGCTAAAAGTGTTCAAGGAATCTGTCTTCTTCGCTGCTTAAAGATTGATGCAATTTACCATCAGGCATGATTGCTCCCTTTAAGGTAACATCTTCCAAATTAGCATTGGTTAGATCAGCAATCCGTAAACTGACACCAGTCAAGTTAGCACCAGTTAAGTTAGCACCAGTCAAGTTAGCATTAGTCAAGTCAGCATTAGTCAAGTCAGCATCAGTCAAGTCAGCATCAGTCAAGTCAGTATCAGTCAAGTTGATACATCTCAGGTTGCTACTACTCAGATCAGCTTTTCTTAGTTTGGCTTTACTGAAGTTAGCATTACTCAGATCAGCATTAACCAAACAAGCTGCTTCTAAGTTGGCATCAGCGATATCGGTATCAATCAGTTTTGTCTCACGCAGGTCTGCAAACTTGAGATTCGCTTTCCTCACTTTGGCATTTGTCAAGTTTGCTCCTCTCAAGTTGACCCTAACCATTTCTGCATTATCTAAATTTGCTTCTTTTAAAACAGTCCTACTTAGGTTTGCCCACCCAAGCTCTGCATTTTGGAGAGAAGCTTGGCTGATATCTGCTTCAGTCAAGTCCGCATAAAATAACTTTGCAGACACTAGCTTTGCAAAAAGGAGTTTTGCCTCTCTGAGTGTTGCTCTTTTTAAGTTTATCCCTTCAAGATCGGCTCTTCTCAGGTCAGTCTGATCTAATTTGGTTTTGCTCAAGTCGGACTGACACAAGTATGCTCCTGTCAGGTTTGCTCCTGTTAGATTTGCTCCTGCCAAGCTTACTTGACTTAAAATAGCTCCGCCTAAGTCTACACCAGAAAAATCTCTTTCTCCTGCATCATACCGTTCTATAAGCTCATCCTCTTTCATTCCTTCAGCTTGCATAATAAACAAATCACCCAAATCACAGCCGAAGTAATTACATAAAGCTTCAGCAGTGTTGCAGTCAATTCGATCAAACTCTTCTTTGTAAAGCCTGCTAATAGCATTGACACTAATACGAGTGTTTTTAGCCAATTGGTACTGGGATAACTGGCGTTTTTCCATAAAGTCTTTTAACTTACAGCTAATCTTTCTCATTAATTCTCTTTAAGACTTGATTACGAGGCATATAGATAGTACCACACACTAGTAGATATTAATGCCGCTAGCATAATAATCATAAAGAAGATGATATACACGCTAGTGTTGACAAAATAATACAAGCAAAGTAACGTGTATATATTCGGCTGCAAAAGGCCAAAAAAATGCCCCCAAGCTTTCAACTTGGTAGGCATGTTTTCAATTATTTATTTCTATTTCTATTATGACCCAAAATTCCTTTGTTTCACCCAATGCTCAGTTTTCCACACCCGAGCAGGTTCTAATTCTTGATACAGAAACCACAGACTTAGACGTTAAGACAGGGCAGGTTATAGAGCTAGGAGCTATTCTGTATTCGGTGAAACATCAAACCACCATTAAACAATATTCAGCTCTTCTTCCAGCACAGAATAATCCGGCAGAGCATATAAACCGGATTAAGCCAGCACCGTTAATGGAAATAACAGAAGAACAAGTGGCTGAAAGTGTGTGGATGATAACTGAGATGGCAAAGAAGGCGCAATTTATTGTGGCACACAATGCTGAGTTTGATCAGAAGTGGTTTGGTTCTTCAAATAATGGCAAGAGTCTGCTACCTGTTTTGTTGAACTCTAAAAATGAACCACTTCGTTGGGTTTGTACCTGCACTGAATTTGAATGGCCTCGTCAAATCCGATCTGGTCAATCTCTTATTGAGTTAGCAGCAGCGCATGATGTTGGTATTTTTGGAAATCATAGGGCATTAACAGACTGTCAATTGATCGCATATCTTTTTGATCGGATGGAGAACCTGAACGCCATGTTTCAAATGGCGTTAAGACCCAAAGCTTGGTTTAAAGCTCTTGTAACCTATGACAATAGGGAACTTGCAAAAAAGGCAGGTTTTAAATGGATTCCTGAAGCTAAGAGTTGGGTGAGGAAAATGGCAGTGGATGATACTAAGGAACTTCCTTTTATGGTTAGCCCAATTGAATTTTGTCAGTAATCTAGGCAAAGTTCATGTATTATTTCCTCAAATAAACTGATTGCGCTTATGTTATTCCATCTGTTGGCTAGAGGTGCGATCAATCTTTGACCTGAAGTCCAGATAGCCTATCTCAAACCTTCAGGAGTCTACAATCTCAAGTTACTTTTGCTAGCGTAGTGATATAAGGTTTATCGCTCCTTGAGCGCGTGGAAGCAAAAAAATTAATATGGCTCATTTAAATCAGCGTCGTCCTCAAAATGTCAACGGCGATTTTTATGTAGATACTACCTGTATTGATTGTGATACCTGTCGCTGGATGGCTCCTGAAGTATTTTATGATGTTGACGATCAATCGGCTGTTTATCATCAACCAACGAATGAAGCGGAAAGATTAGCCGCGCTGGAAGCACTTTTAGCTTGTCCTACTAGTTCTATTGGTACTGTTGAGAAACCAAAAGATATCAAAGTTGCTCAAGAAAAGTTTCCAATATTAGTAGCAGAAAATGTTTATCACTGTGGCTATCATTCTGAAAAATCTTACGGTGCTGCTAGCTATTTAATTCAACTTCCAGAAGGTAACATTTTGGTGGATTCTCCCCGGTTTACGCCGCCTTTAGTCAAGCGTTTAGAAGAACTGGGGCCAATTCGTTATATGTACCTAACTCATAAGGATGATGTGGCAGATCATCAAAAGTTTGCCGAGCATTTTCAGTGCGATCGCATCCTCCACAGTGATGATATTACTGCCGATACTCGCAATGTAGAAATACAGCTAACTGGTTCTGAACCATTTACTTTGACACCAGATTTATTAATTATCCCAGTTCCTGGTCACACCAAAGGACAAACTGTTCTACTTTATAAAAATAAGTTTCTGTTTACTGGCGATCATCTCGCTTGGTCAGAAAGCTTGCACCAACTAGCTGCATTCCGCGATTTCTGCTGGTATTCTTGGTCAGAACAGATTAAATCAATGCGTAACTTGGCTAATTATTCTTTTGAGTGGGTTCTACCAGGTCATGGACGAAGGTTTCATGCTGATAAAGAAACCATCCGCCAGCAGATGCACAAGTGTATTGAGTGGATGGAATCTGTGAATTGACCAAATAATTTATAATTATTCGGTTATATGGCAAAACCCACGAAAAACCTAACCCCCTAACCCCCAACCCGTGGCGGGAAGGGGGAAATTTCAAAGTCTCTCTCCTAAGAGGAGAGAGATTTAGAGAGAGGTTAGCCTCTATTGCATACAAACCAAAAGCGCTATAACCTGGGTTTTAGCACCCTTTTAACCAAATACGGATTATGAAAAAGCTGATCAACAAGCCAGAAGACTTTGTGCAAGAAAGTCTAGAAGGTATGGCGGCGGCTCATTCCGATTTAATTAAACTGAACTACGATCCTGTCTTTGTCTATCGAGCCAATGCACCTATTCCCGGTAAAGTAGCAATTATTTCAGGTGGTGGCAGTGGACATGAACCAATGCACGCTGGCTTCGTGGGCAAAGGAATGCTGGATGCAGCTTGTCCTGGTCAGGTTTTCACTTCACCAACTCCCGACCAAATGCTAGAAGCAGCAAAGCTTGTAGATGGAGGCTCTGGTATCCTTTATATCGTCAAAAATTACAGTGGCGATGTGATGAACTTTGAAATGGCAACAGAGTTAGCCCGTAGTGAGGGCATTCGATCGCTAAATATTTTGATTGATGACGATGTAGCAGTGAAAGACAGTCTCTATACCCAAGGACGCCGGGGTGTGGGAACAACAATACTGGCGGAGAAAATTTGTGGTGCAGCGGCTGAGGCAGGGTATGATTTGGCACAAATAGCAAATTTGTGTCGCCGAGTAAATTTGAATGGGCGGAGTATGGGAATTGCTCTAACATCTTGTACAGTGCCCGCGAATGGAACGCCGACATTTGAATTGAGCGATCGCGAAATTGAATTAGGTATCGGTATTCACGGTGAACCAGGAACAGAACGCACAAGCATAAAATCAGTAGATGAGATTACCGAAATTTTAACGCGATCGCTCATTGAGGATGCAGCATACACCCGTACGCTCCGCGAATGGGACGAAGACAAAGGAGAATGGGTAGATGTAGAACTGACAAGTCTACCATTTGCCAAAGGCGATCGCTTATTAGCTTTTGTCAATAGTATGGGTGGAACTCCGATTTCTGAGCTGTATATTGTTTATCGCAAACTCGCCCAAATCTGCGAACAGCAAGGATTGCAAATTGTGCGAAACTTGATAGGCCCTTACATCACATCTTTAGAAATGCAAGGTTGCTCCATTACCTTGCTGAAATTAGATGATGAGACGATCCGCCTATGGGATGCACCAGTCAAAACGCCGAGTTGGCGCTGGGGAATTTCATAATTACGTTAGCGTAGCGTTAGCGAGTATTCGAGCGTCATTACGAATTATGTTAAGTCAGTCGCAGATATTACAGTGGTTGCAGGCTTATGCAACCGAGATAGAGCAGAATAAAGCATATTTGACAGAATTAGATGCTGCGATCGGAGATGCCGATCACGGGATCAATATGGATCGCGGCTTCAAAAAGGTAAGCGCTCAGTTACCAACTCTTACAGACAAGGACATCAGCAGCATTCTCAAAGCTGTGAGTATGACCTTAATTTCTTCTATTGGCGGTGCTAGTGGCCCTCTTTATGGCACTTGGTTTTTACGAGCCAGTACAGCAGTAGTTGGTAAGCAAGAATTAACAGAACAAGATGTTTTAGGACTACTGCAAGCAGGTTTAGACGGTGTGCTGCAACGTGGTAAAGCGCAACTAGGAGATAAAACAATGGTAGATGTGCTGTCTCCGGCTGTAGCCACTTTTGGGCAAGCTGTAGAAGAAAGTAAGGGAACGCTGGAAGCTATGCAACAGGCTGTAGTAGCAGCCCACAAAGGGTTACAAGAAACCATACCAATGCAGGCGAAAAAGGGACGGGCTAGCTACCTGGGGGAACGGAGTATTGGACATCCAGATCCAGGAGGAACTTCTGCTTACTTGATGTTGAAGAGTTTGTTAGGGGTATTGGAAACCTAACCATTACAACTTAATTTATCGAATTATCTGATTCACAACAGATGTACTCTGAATACGCCATTTACCTCGTTGTCGAATCAAATCATAGCGAACTCGCAAATTCTCGTTAGAAGAGTTTTTAAACTGACCATTTTCATATAACTGCGTCGCTTCCTTCACCGTAGCTACCACTGCGGCACGATCTGCGAATAAATCAATTTTCTCTACAGATTCCACCTTTACGCTATGCTCGTACTTGCGGTAGCGGTTGTCTGAGCTAGCCTGTTGAGCAATCAGCTGCCATTGAGACAAAGCCGAACCAGTTAAAATCTGCTCTAAGTTATCAATCTCATGATTCGGCCCTAAAGCTTCGGCTTTAGTAGATAGCCAAGTGCGAATGATTTCCTCTGCCGCAGTATTTGTTAAAGGGCCATCTAGTCCTTGTGGTGGACTATTTGGAGGGGGAATAGATATTGGTGGTTGATTTATTTGTAGAAACAACTGTGAAACAGGTGCAGGTCGTGTCGGAAAAAACAGATTTTTTAACCATCCAAAAGCTGTTGTGGCTAACACCCAGAAAACTAAAATACTCACTAAAGAAATAAACACTCTCCATACCAGCCGGGTTTTTCCTTCAATGGTGTTAGCAAAAGTTCGCCGCCGCCGAGGACGACGAGAATGGAGGCGATTGTCCGGTAAACGCTCTCGGATAGGAGATGAAGTCGGTTTTCTCCGTCGACGCTTTTGGTTAGGAGCAGGTGTAGCACTTTTAGCTGAACCGTTCAAATGCTCATTAGTGCCTCTGCTCGTTCGTTCAGCAGCAGGAACCTCTGATTTTACACTTTCAGATGAATTCCACGTAGGTGGTGAGAAATTTGAATATTCTGGTGTGTCTGGCAAATTTAAGTCAGGTGTTCTGCTGTGGTTAAATTGCGTTGGAGTTTTAGTTGAATTCTTAGGGAAAGGCGAATTATTTGTCTGCGGCTGAGGAAAATTTTGGGGGTTAATTACAGTCCACTCATTAGTTGTTTCTGCATCCGTTGGCAGTGCTTCTAAATAAGCTTGTACCTGTTGGTTAGCAAAGTAATCTTTTAGAAAAGCTTGCTGGTTTGCTAAATCTCGAAAATGGGGAAATACTTCGTGTTGCAACCACTGTTCTGCATATAGACATAGCCCTGGTAACAAATCTGGAGAGTCTTGAGATTTTTCTCTAATAAAAGCTAAAGCTTCGTACTCCTGACTAAGTTCTAAAACCCGAGTTGCTTCTTCAGTTTGTCCCAAAAGTAAAGCACATAACGACTGTTCTAAATGTACATCTTGGCGTTTGGCCAGACGCATGAGCATTTGCCTTGCTTGACGAATTAAAGCAGGTTGCCGTTGAGCAAATCCCCGCGCTATTAAGGCATAAACAGCTAAGTAAGTGGCAACAGCAGAAGGACGTTTGCTTTGGGCTTCAAATAACTTGTGCTGTTCGGCGACTGTTAAGTGATTGCGTAGCTGCTGGATAAAACGCAGAAAGTCATCTATGTTTAAACCAGAATCATCATTGTTTGTGCCATCAATCCCGCCACGATCTTCTAAAAGATTTTGTAATAATTCCAAACCTTGGCTTCGTTCGGCAGTCTTTTCTTGAGGTAGTGCCAGCAACTCTAAAATTCGATATGGCCGCAATTTATAAAGATCCGCCTGAATTTCGGCCTGGACACTGGCGAACAACCCTTCGCGTACTAACAGTTCTTGACCAGTTTCTAGGGATATGGCGGCATTTTCATAGTGACCTTGTTGCCACTGTTCGCGACCTAATTCTAGACAAGCAAGGGCAACAGTCAGAACAACATCTGGGTATTCAGCACTTTTGTCTATTTCTTCCTCTGCTAAATTATTACCCTTTCTTGCACTTGTAGCATTATTTTTATTTACCAGATACGGACGACCTAGTTTTAGTACAAGTTCGTATTCCCCCAACTCTTGCAAAATTAATAAAGCACCTACTAATTCGTCTTGAGTAATTTCGATACCCAGACTCTGGGTATCACTACCCCTTTTGGTGCTTTCTGGAGGATTTTCCAGTGCTACTGCGGCAGCAGCAAGGTTATCAGGATCGTAGGCGTGGGCAAGATAGAGATGATCGTAGGTACTGCGTTGTTTTGGATCTGATAAAACCACGTAAGCTTCTTCTATGAGTTGTTTACGAGAAGAAATTGCTGCCTGAGAATACTCACGTCGCGGCAATTGTACAATGCGATCGCTGTATGCCTGTCGCAATTGTTCATCACTTGCCGCTAACGGTAGTCCTAAAATTCGGTAGTAATCTAGCGGAATTCGCACAGCCTACTTCCCCTGCACCGCGATCAACATAATTTACCTAGAGCGTTCCAGGCCGTAAAACCGTGCCATAAAAATGCCGTATAGAATTTACTCTACAAGTGTATATTGCAACAACTTGTTTTGTATCTTCCCGAAATTTTGAGTCACATTTTAGTACTAATTTTTTGCTTTCGCCTAGAAAGCCTCAATTGTTTGTTTTAATTCTTAGTATTTTTGTTTAACACAACTATTATCAGCCTTCGATACCACAAACCACAACTACCGCTTTTAATCACGGCATAATTGTTGTGGCTGGAAGAATCTATTGATGATTGATTTTTTTGGTACTTTCCCACAAGCAGTAACAAAAATACCACTATTGGGGATTTTACCCTGATAACAGGAGACAAAAACTATATCATAATTTACCCTTCATTACAATTACCTATTTCGGTATTATAGATTTTTGCCTGCTTTTTTTTAAATTGTTAATGGATATGCAGAAAGCAGTCTATCTTGATTGCTAGTCTGTGAAGGGAAATAGTGAGGGAGAAAACCGAAAGCGCTAGATATTGCCCTTAGAGTCAAATCCTCACAGGGCATGAGCTGAAAAGTTAAAAATCAAAAATTAAAAATTCAGCTATTCCCTAAGACCCTTTTTTGGTGCATAAATAAAGTTTGATTGTTGAGTCTTACAAACGCTAGCCTGTTAAAAGCTGAGGTGTTATCAGACCAACTTATTTAAGACCGTAACTTTAAGTTGTACAACAGGGATACTCAAAAATAATGGTTCAAGAGCGTACTTTACCCACTTTTAATCCTGCTACTACGCAAATTACAAAAGAAGAAGGGTTACGGTTGTATGAGGATATGGTGTTAGGGCGCTTGTTTGAAGACAAGTGCGCTGAAATGTACTACAGGGGCAAAATGTTTGGTTTTGTCCATTTGTACAACGGTCAAGAAGCCGTTTGCAGCGGTGTTGTGCAGTCAATGCGACCGGGTGAAGATTACGTTTGTAGTACTTACCGCGACCACGTTCATGCTCTCAGTGCCGGTGTACCAGCAAAAGAGGTAATGGCAGAATTATTTGGTAAAGCCACAGGTTGCAGCAAAGGGCGCGGTGGTTCCATGCACATGTTTTCTGCCGAACATCGCTTGTTGGGTGGCTATGCTTTTGTGGCTGAGGGAATTCCTGTAGCAGCTGGGGCGGCTTTTCAAACCAAATATCGCCGCGAAGTGCTGGGAGATAAAAACGCTGACCAAGTGACAGCTTGCTTTTTTGGCGATGGTGCAGCTAATAACGGTCAGTTTTTCGAGACGCTAAATATGGCAGCTTTATGGAAACTGCCAATTCTGTTTGTAGTCGAAAATAATAAGTGGGCCATTGGGATGTCTCACGAACGAGCGACTTCCCAGCCAGAGATTTATAAAAAAGCCAGTGTGTTTAACATGGTGGGCGTGGAAGTAGATGGCATGGATGTACTAGCAGTTCGAGCCGTGGCTCAAGAAGCTGTAGCCCGTGCCCGCGCAGGTGAAGGGCCAACATTAATTGAGGCGCTTACCTACCGCTTCCGGGGTCACTCCTTGGCTGACCCAGATGAAATGCGGAGCAAAGCGGAGAAAGAATTTTGGTTCGCCCGCGACCCAATTAAAAAGTTGGCAGCTTATTTGGTTGAGCAAAACCTGGCGAATGAGGGAGAAATTAAAGCAATCGATCGTAAAATTCAGGATGTAATCGACGAAGCAGTTAAATTCGCCGAAAGCAGCCCCGAACCAGACCCCAGCGAGTTATATCGTTTCGTGTTTGCAGAAGACGAATAAACAGTGCTGAGTTATGAGTGCTGAGTGCTGAGTACTTTTTATTTTACTCAGGACTCAGCACTAGGTACTCAGCACTCCACCTTACCCAGGACTAAAACTTGTGTTTAGCATTGCAGTTCAACAGCAACAGTACAAGACTTATATTCTTTCTGACGAAGGCGCTGGTTCTCAGTTGGAAGTCGTACCAGAACGCGGCGGTATCATAAGCCGTTGGCGCATTCAAGGGCAAGAAGTTTTCTACCTAGATACTGAACGCTTTACTCATCCTGAGTTGAGTGTCAGAGGTGGGAATCCAATTTTGTTTCCTATTTGTGGTAATCTACCAGATAATACTTACATTTACAACGGTCAAAAATATACTCTCAAGCAACACGGTTTCGCTCGTGAATTGCCGTGGAAAGTAACAGCACAAGAAACTAAAGATAAAGCTAGTCTCACTGTCGTTCTTGATAGCAACGAGCAAACTAAGGCTGTGTATCCTTTTGATTTTCAGCTGGCTTTCACCTACGAACTTCAAGGTAATACCTTAGAAGTCCGCCAGCAGTATAAAAACTTATCATCTAGACCAATGCCCTTTTCGGCTGGTTTCCATCCCTACTTTCTGTGTGGTGATAAAACTCAGTTAGAGGTAGAAATTCCTTCTAAGCAGTATCAAGATAATCAAACTAAAGAAATTCACTCTTTTGACGGCAATTTTGACTTTAGCCGTGATGAAATTGATTTTGCCTTTGGACAGCTAACAAGTCAATCGGCCACTGCAATAAACCGCAGCCGGAAGTTAAAACTCACTTTGGATTATGATAATTTCTCTACCTACCTAGTATTTTGGACAGTCAAAGGCAAAGAATTCTACTGTATAGAACCGTGGAGTGCCACTCGTAACTCTCTCAATACTGGCGATAACCTGACTGTGTTAGCACCAGGAGCTAGTCATACAGCATCTGTAAGGTTTACTGCCAATTTTTTCTAAACCCCTTTACAAATCTACAGATGTGTATGCTATGATGGCAAAGTTGCGAAATGTAGCGAAAGGGTCGCTAACTCAACGGTAGAGTACTCGGCTTTTAACCGATTAGTTCCGGGTTCGAATCCCGGGCGACCCATATAAAAGTTTATTAAATGATGTAAAGAAGCGATCGCTCCTCTTTGTAATTGCACGCACAAACAAGCATTTGGGATAATAAGCTACCAGAGCTACTAATTCTAGGGTAGCTAAATGTACAGCAGTACAGAGCAACTATAGGGCATAGTACAGCAGTAGAGAACAAGTATAGAACATATTTATAATAACTATGGCGTAAACTTTTTCAACATAGATACACCACACTAGTTATAATTTCCTATAAGTAAGTTGAAAAAACTCTTAAGATTTAGCGTAATGATTGCGCTTCTCTCAGACCGACTAGCTGACAACCACATTAGGAGGACTATCTATGGCGCTTGTACCACTGCGGCTGCTGTTGGATCACGCAGCTGAAAACGGTTACGGCATCCCAGCTTTCAACGTTAACAATTTGGAGCAGATTCAGGCGATCCTGAAAGCTGCTGTCGAGACAGATAGCCCCGTAATTTTACAAGCTTCACGCGGCGCTCGTAATTATGCAGGAGAAAACTTTCTCCGCCACCTGATTTTGGCAGCGGTAGAAACCTATCCTCACATTCCCATTGTCATGCACCAAGATCATGGTAATGCGCCTGCTACCTGCTACTCAGCAATTAAGAACAACTTCACCAGCGTGATGATGGATGGTTCTTTAGAAGCTGATGCAAAAACTCCCGCTAGCTTCGAGTACAACGTTAGTGTTACCCGCGAAGTTGTAAATGTAGCTCATGCCTTGGGTGTCAGCGTTGAAGGTGAACTCGGTTGTTTGGGTTCTCTAGAAACTGGTGCTGGTGAAGCTGAAGATGGTCACGGGTTTGAAGGTACACTCGACCACTCCCAATTGCTAACCGACCCCGATGAAGCTGTTGACTTCGTAGAAGCAACTCAAGTAGATGCTTTGGCTGTTGCCATTGGCACAAGCCACGGTGCTTACAAGTTTACTCGCAAGCCGACTGGCGAAATTTTGGCTATCAGCCGCATTGAAGAAATTCACCGCCGTTTGCCTAACACCCACTTGGTAATGCACGGTTCTTCTTCTGTGCCTGAAGATTTGCTTGCACTGATTAACCAATATGGTGGTGCAATTCCTGAAACCTACGGTGTACCTGTAGAAGAAATCCAAAAAGGCATCAAGAGTGGTGTACGTAAAGTAAACATCGACACCGACAACCGTTTGGCTATTACTGCTGCTGTACGTGAAGCTTTGGCTAAAAAGCCAGAGGAGTTTGATCCCCGTCACTTCCTCAAGCCTTCCATTACATACATGCAAAAGGTTTGTGCTGAACGCTATCAGCAATTTGGCACAGCTGGCAATGCAAGCAAGATTAAGCAAATTTCTTTGGAAGATTTTGCTGCTAAGTATGCTAAAGGTGAACTTAACGTTATTACCAAATCAGCTGCTAAAGTTTAATTTTGACAGCAAATAAATAGCAGCATAGTTTTCCGATGCTGCTAAAAAACTGAGGATTTTAATGTTGTCAGAAACCGGGTAAACACCCGGTTTTTTGTTTTATTCATCAGGGTTGGGAATGGGGCATTGGGCATTGGGTATTGGGTATTGGGCATTGGGTATTGGGCATTGGACATTGGTTATTAATTCTTGTCTCTCACTCCCTCACTCCCTCACTCCCTCACTCCCCTGCTCCTCTGCTCCTCTGCTCCCCTGCCTCCCCTGCCTCCCCTGCTCTCTACTCCTTAGAACACGCGATGCTGTAAAGATGGCATTTGACGCCGGACTTGCTCTAGTCTAGTGGGCTTGATTTCTGCGATCGCAATTCCTGGTTTTTCTCCAGCATCGGCTAAAATGACACCCCAAGGGTCGATAATGACCGCGTGACCGTGGGTTAGACGACGGGCGTAGTTATTCCCCGTTTGGGCGGGAGCAATGACGTAGGCGGTATTTTCGATGGCTCTGGCTTGTAGTAGTACTTGCCAGTGGTCTTTACCTGTAAAGGCGGTAAAGGCGGCGGGAATAAAGATAATATCGGCTCCCTTATCTGCCAGATGACGATACAGTTCTGGGAAGCGGACATCATAACAAATAGAAAGCCCTAAATTACCGAGCTTTTCTGAGAAATGGACGGGGGGTAATTGCGTACCTGCCACAACCGTGCTGGATTCGCGGTAGGTGTTGCCGTCAGGGACATTAACATCAAATAGGTGGACTTTGTAGTAGCGCGCAAGCTCTTGACCGCTGGGGTCGATGAGTAGAGTAGTGTTATAAACTTTGCCTGTATTATCTACAGGAAGTGGAAAGCTGCCGCCCAAGATGGTAATTTGAAAGCGTTGAGCCATTTTTTTGAGGAATTTTTCACTTTCAAGAGCGATCGCATCACCTTGTGCGAGTTTATCTTTTTCTTCTCCCATATAGGAAAAGTTTTCTGGCAAACCTACCAATTCAGCACCTTGACGCACGGCAAGCTCTATTAATTCTTCTGCCTGCGCCAAATTTTTGTGTAAATCGGGCACACTGGTCAATTGAATAGCGGCGGCTAAATAAGACTTCATAGATTCAACAATGAATAGTTGATTTATGGAAGATAGATTATCAAAATATATCGCTACTTCCAAATCTGTGGAACTTAATTAGAAATTCATCAGCCAAGATTTTCTTTAACAGACTTGTTTTATTGCCGATCTTAATCTTCCTCTGGGTTGTAGTAAACTGAGCAAGATAAAGATTAGATTGCGATCAAACCCTGATAAAAACTGTCTACTGTGGATATTTCTATTCTCATTCAAACATTTATCGCTGTGTTTGTCTTGGCGGATGCTGTGGGCAATATACCGATTGTTTTAGTTTTGACTAAGGGCATGATGCCAGACCAAAGAAACAAAGTTATAGATAAAGCAATTATCATTGCGATCGCAGTTCTTTTGCTATTTGCCTTTGCAGGGCAAATAATTTTAAATTACTTGGAAATCAGTATCGGCTCTTTGCAAATAGCAGGAGGAATATTGTTGCTGTTAATTGCTTTGCAAATGCTGCGGGGAGAATTAGACCAGCCAATTCTTGAAGAAGGACGCGATGTCGCAATTACTCCACTAGCTTTACCGCTGCTAGCAGGGCCCGGGACTTTGACGACGGTAATGTTGCTGATGTCGAAATCACAAAGTCCGCATATTGCTGTGGTAGTGGGTATCTTAGGGGCAATGTTTATCACTTGGTTGATTTTGCGTTTAGCAAATATGATTGACCAGTGGATTGGTGCAGAAGGTGGAGTAATTGTGACTCAACTTTTGGGTTTTCTGTTGGCGGCGCTAGCGGTGGAAATTGGTAGTACGGGAATTAGGGAGTTGTTTTTGAGCTAGAAAACTCCTAAAATAACGCGAGTTCGATGAACCTCTCCCCCCCACGGGGAAAGGGAGGAGCAACCAGAAATTAGGGTTTTGGCTTTTCTCTCCGACACGGAGAGGGGTTGGGGGAGAGGTCAACCCCTTCCCTACGGGACGCTACGCGAAGGGGGAATTCAAAATTCAAAATTTACGGTATAAAATCCCCATAAATAAATTTAGTTGCTCTGTATCCTTTTTGTCTTCGATCAAAAAAGGGCTTGTCGAACTCACGTTAAAATTTTTAAAAACTGTATACAAATGTAAACAAGTTTGAGAAACGAGAAATTCGCGGCTCTCAAACTTGTTTATGAAAATTAACTTAAAGTTAGAACAAAATGGATAACTCAAGAGGATTTTATTACCGATTGAGTTTCAAAGATGCTTTTCGAGAGTGGAAGCTAATGTAGTTTTAGGCACAGCGCCGACCACCATATCCACTTTTTGCCCACCCTTAAAAATCATTAATGTGGGAATGCTGCGGATGCCGTACTGACTAGCAACATTCGGATTTTCATCTGTGTTGACTTTTACGACCTTTATTTGACCTTTGTACTGTTCGGAGATTTCATCGACAACAGGAGCTACCATACGGCATGGTCCGCACCAGGGTGCCCAAAAGTCAACTAAAACTGGTACATCGCTGTCGAGTACTTCTTGCTTGAAACTAGAATCGGTAACTTGTGCGGCTGTTGACATGCCTAAAACCTTCGCCAATAATATCTGAACTTGGTGAAAATTCTACCATAGCAAAAACCTCAGCTTGGGAATGCGAGGATGTACATTTGCAAAGAAGCTCTCTTATTTTATTTACAAACATAAGGAACCGCCCGAACAGTAGTCCGGGCGGAGTGTGGTGTGAGGAGTGAACGGAAACATGCGTCTCCGCTATCTCTATTGTAAGCGACATATCGGATTTTTCCAGCAATTGTTTAGGGGCTGGAAAAATTATTGAAGAATTTGGGAGTGGGGAGTAGAGAGCAGGGGAGGCAGGGGAGGCAGGGGAGGCAGGGGGAGCAGGGGAAGAAGAATTAATAACCGATGCCCTATGCCCTATGCCTTATGCCCTATACCTTATGCCCTATCCCCTATGCCCCAATTCTATTTCCCCATACCTAATTGTTGAGCTTTTTGGTAAACTTTGCCCTCGGTTAATAAAGAAGGTGCAATCACAACTTCCACTTGCTGCATTTCTTTAATATTTTTGGCTCCTAAAGTACCCATGCTGGTCTTTAAGGCTCCTAAAAGATTGTGAGTACCATCATCTAGTCCTGCTGGACCAATGAGTATTTGCTCTAGGCTACCAGTGGTGGCAACGCGAATGCGGGTGCCACGGGGCAAGACTGGGCTAGGAGTCGCCATACCCCAATGATAACCTCGTCCAGGGGCTTCTGCAGCTCTGGCAAAGGGGGAGCCAATCATCACACCATCAGCACCACAGGCGATACATTTGCAAATGTCGCCACCGGTGATTAAACCGCCATCAGCAATAATGGGGATATAGTTGCCAGTTTCGTTATAGTAATCATCTCGTGCTGCGGCACAATCTGCGATCGCAGTTGCCTGTGGCACACCAACACCCAATACCCCACGAGAAGTACAAGCCGCACCAGGCCCAATTCCCACCAGTACCCCAGCCGCCCCAGCTTTCAACAAATTCAACGTGACTTCGTAAGTTACACAATTGCCCAACACCACAGGAATGGGCATCGAACGACAAAATTCTGCTAAATCAAGCGGTACTAAAGATTCTGGTGATAAATGTGCAGTAGAGACTACCGTAGCCTGCACAAAAAATAAATCTGCCCCAGCTTTGGCCACTGCCTCACCGTATTTGCTTGCTCCTGCTGGAGTAGCACTCACCGCCGCAATGCCGCCTTGTTCTTTAATTTCCTGAATACGTTTTTCAATTAATTCCGGTTTTATTGGTTCGGCATAGAGTTCTTGCATCAGGGCAACAAATTCATCTTTTCCCACAGAGGCAATCCGATCTAAGATTGGCTCTGGGTCAGCATAGCGAGTTTGAATACCCTCTAAATTGAGGACACCTAATGCTCCTAACTGTGACAAACGTACAGCCATACGAACATCTACTACGCCATCCATAGCACTAGCAATGATCGGGATTTCTCGCTCAATATTGCCAATACGCCACTTAGTATCTGCCAAACTGGGGTCTAGCGTTCTATTACCAGGGGCTAGAGCAATTTCATCTATTCCGTAAGCTCTGCGAGCTGTTTTTCCCCGCCCAAGTTGAATTTCCACGCTTTAACTTTACTCAAATCTGTTTAAGCTAGGGTATCAAATTGTGGGGAAATTTGGGGCGTTTTTTACCTAACCATATAAGTGACTAGTGACGGTTGTCATTAGTCATTTGGATTTTGACCGATTAAAAATCCAAAATCAGTTTGATTTACCGTTTATTTTTAGCGGCATCCACACCAGTGTAACCAGTTGCTAACCAAATTATCGCTCTAGCTCCATCACGAATAGATTTTTCGATAGATTCAGGGGGTTTTTCGGAAGGAACTGGCACTGGTTTTAAATAAATACCCCGACTACCCAAAATAATTTCGCCAATGACACAAGCCCGGCGCATGTGGAAGTCGGAAGTAATCAAATAAACGCTCTTAATGCCGCGAGCTTGCAAATCATCTACCAAAGTAGTAAAATTAGTAACTGTATCTACTGCTTCATAATCCAAGTGTAAACGTTGAGGATCGACACCAGCTTTGGTAAACACTCTTTGGGTGAATGTACGTGGACTGCCGCCTGTAATCCAAATCGGTATATTTGGATGCTCGCTAACGAATTTTGCTGTAAATTTTTCTCGCTCTAAATGTCTCGTTGAACCACCTAACACTACGACTGCTTGCGGCTGCACAAATTGGTTTTGTACTTCTTTGTATCCCCACCACATAAATATTGGTAGGACAAAAGCCATAAAACGAAAAGATTTATTTGTAAAGAGTAGCTTATTCAAGGCTCAATAACTTAATTTACTTGGTACACAATTTTCTCTGGCTATAAGAAAAAACAATTGATAGTAGAGTAGCAAACTTCCCAAGAATCTGCACAAATTCTGCCAAAATATAAATTTGGTTGGTTTTTGTGTAACAGCGCGATTAAGCGTGCTTGGAGTTTTTCCTCTAATTGATGGATTATCCTAACCGATATCGGACGATTCATCAAAGGGTTTTAACCACTTTATATAGTAATTCTCAATTGCACGGATACAGGAGCCAATCGCATGGGCAAATATCCCGACTTGTGAGAACTGGCGTACCACTTTTATCGGTACAGCAATGCTCTTACCATATTAATTGCTGTATATATGAATTGTCTAAAGCTAACGGGACTGGTGCGACTTGAACGCACGACCTGACGCTTAGGAGGCGTCCGCTCTATCCAACTGAGCTACAACCCCAACTGCGAAGCATATATAATTATAGCAGTAGTTTTAGGTAGACTGCCAAAAATTATCCCAAGAGCCACCGCCTACTTCTAAACCACAAAGAAAACTTTTTGCTTTTAAAATTACTTTAGATTTTCTGCCATTTAGTTCTCGTAGCTCTAAATTTAGTTTTCCTTGCATAGTATCCCGACAACAGTATCTTAAACCTTCTGCTGTCGGGGCACGTAAAGGTGTACCAGGTAAATCTGTGGTTCCTGTTAATTCGATTTCATAACTAGAATTGCTAGCTTTCATTTGCCATCTACCCCAAGGCTGAATTTCCCACTCAACTTTTGAATTCCAGGGAACAAATTCATAAAACTTGCCTTGATAGTGCAGTCCAATCATCGCTACAGATTCCATCCACCACAACACACCCCGCCGTCCACCACCAGCAGTTAATGCTAAGTCGGGTTCGCCCTCGAAGCAATTACAGTTTATCCAAAACCATTTCTGAGGAAAAGCACCACCCCAATTTTTCTCGCCGTAGGCTGGGGCGTTAGTGAATTCGTAGATTTTGCCATTCCAGTCAATCTTCCCACTGGCTAAACCGTGAGCCATCAAAATTTGCCATCCAGGTTCAAAAATCTGCAAGAATGACAGCCAGCCTGCGGTTGATTGCTGAATGCCATTTTGATTGCCCCAACCGTATACTGGTTGAATTTCATACTGCCAGCGGCAATAATTATTGGTGGCGCGATCGCGAATTATTCCCTGATTCAAGGTGGCTGTAGCTTGATATCCCTCTTGAACGTGATACTCAAACTCTGCTGGGAGTAAGTATAAGGGAGAAACTTGCAAATTATTTTTACCCCAATGACCTAAACCCAAAACATCCCGACTACCCCAAAATTTGTTGACATCAGGAAAAGTACGGCAGAGATACTCATCATCCGGGCCGAGGATTTGGACTGCACCGCCACTGTAAGGTTTACCGCCGATGGGATCTTCAATAGAGTACATAAAAGCAAATGTTTGCCCAATTTCCGGCAAGGTGACGCGGTAATACCAGCCTTCAAAGAAGCGACGGCTACTGCCATCCCAGTGATAACCAGAATGGGGCGTTTGGAGAGAATTTTGGGGAATAGTTAACATAGATTTATCTAATTGCCGATTTTTTCAGTATGCGCGATCGCTTCGATATTAATGATGCTTATGAAATTCTTGGGCTGAAACCCGGTGCCTCTCAAGCACAGGTGAAGCGAACTTACCGTAAACTGGTGAAAATTTGGCATCCCGATCGCTTTGTCGAGCAAAGGCAAAAACAGGAAGCTGAGGAAAAAATCAAATCAATCAACGCAGCTTACAACAGGCTCAAATCCGAAATTCCATCTGAGCCTCCTATTTCTAAAAATCCATCTTCATCTTCGCCTAAAAATCCCCCAAAAGTATCTGTCAATCGTTGGGATGCAGAAACTTTCTACACTTTAGGAGTAGAAAATGCTACTCAAGGAAGATATGAGGATGCGATCGCAGATTTTACCCACGCAATTCGTCTCAATCCTCACTATATTGACGCGTATAAATATCGTGGACTAGTTTGCTCACAATTGGGATACGAATATAGAGCCGCTTCAGATTTAAATAAAGCTGCACAAATAGAAGAAGAGTTAAGAAATCCGGGGAGTACCCAAAGATCGCGATCGCCTAGATATGTATCAAAACCTAGACCTCTAGTAGAAAGATTTTGTCAGAGAATAAAAAGTTTCCTGCGGCTAAATCGGCGTTGGAGATAAAGAAGCGAAGAATATAGTTTAAGACACTTTAGGCGGCAACACCAGACTAGAGTTAAATACTACTTATACTTGGGAATACTAAGTGTAGTAAGATTTGCTGCTGATTTCTGAGTATGAGCGATCGCTTCGATATAAATTATATTTACGATATCCTTGGGTTAAAACCAGGTGCATCTGCTGATGAAGTCAAGCAAGCTTACCGCCAGATGGCTAAGACTTGGCATCCAGATTGTTTTCTTGAACCGCAGCAAAAGCTAGAAGCAGAAGAAAAAATCAAAGAAATCAATCAAGCTTATGCAAGATTAAAGTCTTATCAGCCAAATGAGACAAATCAAGCTGCTTCCACTTCTACCAAAATTGATTTCACTCCATCCAATGCTGAAAGTTTCTACAAACTGGGTATGGAGAAAGCTCAAAAAGGAAAATATACTGAAGCAATTGAAAACTTTACCCAAGCGATTCGTCTCAACCCCAACTACTTTGAAGCCTACAAATACCGAGGGCTTGCTTGCTCGAAACTAGGATATGAAAATAGAGCCAAGTCAGATATTAAAAATGCCAGAGAACTAGAACTGAAACAGAAAAAAGCATCGCCAAAGCCACCACCACCCAAACCGACATCGCCGCCGCCAAAGCCACCAACGTCACCACCACCACCTCAACCGACATCGCAACCGCCAAAGCCACCAACGCCGCCAGCACCTGAATCACAGTCTCAACCTTTACCGTGGAAATGTGTACACACCCTGACTCATCTGAACTGGGTTTTGACAACTGCAATCAGTCCAGATGGGCAAACTTTGGCTAGTGGAAGTAGTGACAATACTATCAAGATTTGGCACCTCGACACAGGTAAATTACTACATACTCTCACTGAACATACAAAATGGGTAAGATGCCTAGTCTTTAGCCCAGATAGCCAAACTCTGGTTAGTAGCAGTGATGACAGCAGCATAGTCATTTGGCAAGTATCTACAGGTAAATTACTCAAGACACTCAAAGTACATTCAACCCCAGTTTTTTCTGTAATCATTAGTCCAGATGATCAGACTATCCTAAGTGGGGGTACAGACACTACTATCAAGGTTTCTCATATAGAGATGGGACAATTATTGCAAGTTCTCAAAGGTCATTCTGGCTTAGTTTACTCCCTTGCTATTTGCCCAAAACAACAGATTTTTGTCAGTGGCGGTGCGGATAATACCATTAAGCTGTGGAATTTGAAGAGTAACAAACTGCTGCAAACTCTCAACGGACATTCAGGTTGGGTGATGTGTGTCGCTATTAACCCTGATGGGCAAATTTTAGCTAGTGGCAGTTATGACCAGACTATCAAGCTATGGAACAGTAGTACAGGTAAGCTAATTAACACTCTTGCTGGACATCGCAGCTATATTTGTGCAATCGCTTTTAGTCCCGATGGTCAGCATCTTGCTAGTGGTAGTGCAGATTGTACTGTGAAGATATGGGATGTTAACACGGGACAAGAACTTTACACTTTGGATAACCATTCAGATTGGGTTAACTCCGTCGCTTTCAGTCCTGATGGCAAAACTTTAGTTAGTGGTAGTCGAGATATGACAACCAAGCTTTGGCGCTGCGATATTTAACGACAAATTAAAAATTTAGATGATTTTAGTAAATTGCTAGATTTTTTATCAAACCATCATCTGACAGTTTAATAACATCTATCTTTGGGATACTCTTTCTCTTGATTAAGTATTAACTCTCTAAAGATTAAGTATTAACTCCCTGGAGATAGAGCCAGTTGTTTAATCGCAGAGGTTATTCTGAGATTACCAACAGTTGAGTAGCAAATAAGACTCAATCTTTATCAGCAACATATATTTTTAGTTCATTAAAATCCCTTGTTTTCACAAAGCTTTAGTTTGTCAATATCGTATCTGAGGAGTTAAATCAACGGCTATGTCTATTCCCAATGAACGCGAAATCAAAAACAGTGAAGTTAGGCAAGAATCTTACACTGATATTAATGGTAATACTCATACTGACTTGACACGAACCACTGAAACACTTAAGAACAATACAACTAATCCCAACTCTTACACTAACGGTTACGTACATGGTCGAAATGTTGAGCGTAGCTACCAGCAAGCAGATTTAGCCCAGCGTGATGAAAACAATGCTAGTGGTGGTTTGTTGTTGGGTATTATCATTACTTCCTTGCTTGGTTTGGTTATAGGTGGGGTCTGGTACTTCAACCAGCAGAATAACGCAGCAGTTAACAATATTGTGCCGGTCGCGGTTCCTGTACCCAGTAAGAGTAATCCAACTCCCAGTGCATCTCCTCAACCACAAACAATAATCAAAGAAACCACTAAGGAAGTCCCTGTTCCTGTTACTGTTCCTGTTCCTGTTACTGTTCCCCAACAGCAAGTTACACCTCCATCTGCACCTCGCCAACCGGATATTAACATTACTATTCCACCCCAGCAGCCTGCGGCAGAAAAAGCACCTTCTGTAATCCAGCCAGCCCCGAAAGCGACACAAAGTCCGGTGACGAGTCCAACTACTAATAGTCCGGCTTCGCAGAACGATAGTTCTACTAATACTGTTGCTCCTGGTACAAAAAGTGACACCTCTAAAAGTACTACACCTCAAGGAGTAGACAAGTCAAACAGTACATCTAATAGCGATTCTTCTGCCGCAGGTGGTTCTGCTCAATAACGGCTTCTGAACTTTCAGCCGACTTGGTAATGTTGGCGTGAATGCCAATATTACCAAGTGGGACAAATTTTAAGCAATATTTCTGAATTGTTGCGATAAATTAATGGGATTCAAGTTTAGTAAAGGTGTCTTGTAGCTAAACAAACACAATGCTAGATTAAGACCAAGGTACAAACAGGTTAAAAGTTAAACAAAAACTTTCAAGTTAGAGCCTGTGCCTCCTGCTCTAATCTTATTGCGATCGCTCTGAAGTTGTGACATCCATTGAATGTGTTTTTGCCTTAAGTTCAATGAGTTCGTTTTGGAGGTTTTAAGACGCACAGCCAGAAAATGCCTGCCTAGTTGGAATATTAAGGATGTGCAATTCTGAGTAAAGCGATCGCAAATACTGTCCACCTTATTTTGAGTTAGTCATTTCTGAATTCTCCAATCTTCAAGAAACCGCCCCAAGCTATTGAGATTTACCCATCGTAGCTTCAGGCGGTTTCTGTCATTTGTCATTTGTCATTTGTCCTTTGTCCTTTGTCATTTATTTATACCAATGGGCGTTGCTGATTGAAAGTATGAATTAGGCTCACGCAAAGGTGCAAAGAAACATTGTTTATTTATATCGAAAAATGTCAATTCATACTCTGATTCAGCAACGCCAACCAACAATGCCCAATGACCAATGCCCAATGCCCAATGCCCAATACTTCGACTCCGCTCAGTACAAGTGCCCAATGCCCAATAACTAATGACCAATTAAAGTAATTACAGTCACTTCAGGCGGACAAAATAAACGTCCTGGTTTATAAGTTCCTAAACCACGATTGACATATAGTTGATTTTCTTCCACCTTGTGAAACCCTTGCGCCCACTCCCAATATCGAACTACTTTCGAGCAGTCTCCTAATGAAAATGTTACCCAACGCCGTAATTTTTTGGGAATTTGTTTGAGTAGCTTTTTGTAATAGAGTACTAGAGGGCCAATGCCTGGAATGACGATGTGACCACCGTGGGTATGACCAGATAGTTGCAAATCTACGCGCCATTGTTGCAATATCTTGGCTGTATCTGGGTTATGAGATAAAACGATTCGCGGTGTAAGCGAATCTAGTTTATTCATCACTGGTGCGGGGTAAAATTCCTGCGACCAATAATCAGCTAGTCCTACCAATGGTAATTCTTTTCCTAGTGGATAGGCGATTTCATTCCAAAGCACATGTACTCCAATGCTGGTTAACGCTTGTGTAACTTCTGCTTTGGAGTGGCTGTAATAGATATCGTGGTTTCCAAGTACAGCGTACATACCACAGCGACTTTGCAGATGTTTGAGTCGAAGTACCAATTGATGGATTGGTGTGGGATCGTCAGTTACGTAGTCACCAGTTAATAGAATTAAATCTGGTTCAGCTTCATTAGTAAGTGCGATCGCTTTTTCTAACATCTCTTCCGACAGTCGCAAACCATCGTAATGAAAATCTGACAACTGTACTAATGTTGTACCTTGTAAAGATGCAGGAAGTTCTGCAATCTTAACCGTTATTTTATCTACTCTTAAATGTCCCGTAAACAACCAATGCATAAGTTAACCGATACTCCTCATACCAGCGTTTACAGCTTACCAAAAATAAAAATATAACTTGATAAAATGCAATAATTTATGTCATCTACTTCAGATACAATTAATTCATTGATTTAAATTTTGGCGATGAAAGTAGCAGGTTATGCCTGAGTTTGCAGGCACTCATTAGCCAGAATACCTGCTGAAATTGCGTTCTTTTTTGTTAAATTTGGTAATTAACTACTCACCTTGTAGGGTGATTATAGTAACTTCTGGGCGGCAAAATAAGCGTCCTGGGAGGTAAGTTCCCAAACCACGATTTACATATAGTTGATTTTTTCCTAGCCGATGCAAACCCTGCACCCATTCCCAATGTCTGACTACAGAAACATTTTCTTCTAAAAATGGGACTCGACGCCGCACTTTTCTGGGTATTTTTTCTACAAGCTTTTCGTAAAACAACGCCGCAGGGCCAATTCCGGGAATCAAGATTTGACCACCGTGAGTATGACCAGATAATTGTAAATCGACTCGCCATGCTTGTAATATCTCCGCAGTATCTGGGTTATGGGATAAAACGATGCAGGGTGTGTCGGGGTTTAGCTGGTTCATAACTGGTGCGGGGTGAAACTCCCGTGACCAATAATCAGCCAGTCCAACGAGTGGTAATTCTTTTCCTAATGGATAGGCAATTTCGTTCCAAAGGACGTGAATTCCAATACTAGTAAGGGCTTCTGTAACTTCGGCTTTTGCCTGTTTGTAATAAATATCGTGATTGCCAAGGATAGCATAGATACCACTGCTACTTTGCAGATTTTTGAGTCGAAGTACCAGTTGGTGAATTGGTGTAGGATCGTCAGTTACGTAGTCCCCAGTTAATAGAATTAAATCTGGTTCAGCTTCGTTAGTAAGTGCGATCGCTTTTTCTAACATCTCTTCCGACAGCCGCAAACCATCGTAGTGAAAATCTGACAACTGCACCAGCTTTTTACCTTGTAACGATGCAGGCAACCCTGCAATGTTAACCGTCAATGCTTCTGTACTCAACGGCCCAGATAACAACCAATGCATAAAACGTTTAATAAAGCTCAATCATAGCGCTTACAGCTTAACTGAACATTATCTGTTTGTGTGTAGCGACCAGAGCAACTTATTGGAAATTTTATGAAAACTGTATATTTTAGTGTATTTATACTTAGTTAAAATCAGACGTAACTTTGCTGTTAATTATGTCAGTTTATTTGGGTAAAGTATATTGTATTACATACTACCACGTTAAACCAAAACATCTAATACCAATTTAATGTGAAGTTGCACATATCTTGATCCCCCTAAATCCCCCTTGAAAAGGGGGACTTTGATAGATGTTTTTCCGGTTCCCCCCTTTTTAAGGGGGGTTAGGGGGGATCGAATTCTATGCAGCTTTAT
>NZ_JAVRBQ020000051.1:0-45321 GCF_034531215.2 Nostoc sp. ChiSLP03a | reverse complement strand
GCCCTTGTGACATAATAGCTTCTACGAATTCGGAATTGCCTACTACACTTAATGCACCTTCTTTAGTCACGGGAAAAGCTGAAACTTCTGTGACAGCACCGATGATGCCACCAAAACGTTCGCGTTGCACTGTACTAGGGGTAACTTGTAACTTCATCCCCGGTTGAATTTGCTTGCCATCGCCAACGGGAAAAAACGCCACACTCACAGGTTGAGCCGATCGCTGTTGGGCGGCGATCGCTCCTATGGGTGTACCCTGTAAAACAACTTGTCCTGGACTTGCCGAGATTTCTAAAACTCGTCCGGAGTAACTGCTCTTGACTAAGCTGTTGCTCGATAGTTGCAGTGCTAATTGAGCAATATTGCGCTGGACTTCCTGAATTTCTTTTTTGCGGTTGGTTAGGGCTTCTAAATCTTGTTGCGCCGCAGTCGCCTGTTTGCTATCTAGTTGTTTTAACTGAGCTTGCAAATCTTTAATTGAGTTCAAGTTCTCTAGGTATTGTCGTTGTGCATCTGCTTCCTTGACATCTAGTTGCTTGAGTTGCGATTCGGCTTCATTAATTTGTGTCACAGCATTTAAGTAGTCTTGCTGTGACTGTAGGACTGTATCGCCAGAAATTGCTCCCTGCTTCAATAGCTGCTGGCGGTTGTCCAATCTCTGTTTGAAGGTAGGCAACAGATCCCGCAGTGCTTGTAAGGTTTGGGTTTGGTTGGCGCGATCGCGTTGAATCGAGTTTAGCCCTTTCTCTCTTAAAATCGGGGTGAGCTTCTGTACCGCCTGAAGGTTTTGCTGTAAAGATAAGCGTTGCTGTTTAATGGCTTCTTTGTCTGCGTTTTGCCGCTGTAGTTGCACTAAGCTAGCAGCGCGATCTTCTGTTTGTAGTTGTTCTAATTTAGAGCGTACTAGTTGTAGCTGTTTGATCAGTTCGCTTTGGTCTAGCGTCGCCAACACATCTCCTCTAGTTACAAAGTCCCCAACCCGAACGTTGATTGTTCGCAATTTACCTGCGATCGGTGACTGGAATGAGGTAATTGTACTGGGATATACTATTATGCCAGTACCCGTTACTGTAATTGGGATTCGACCTAAAAAACTCCAAGTTAGCCCTGTTGCCACCAACGAACCAACAGCAACTAGAGGTAGCCACTTTTTCGGGCTGACTACCTGCATAATTTGATCTAGTTCTTCAGGCGAAGAAGCACGCTCTAAAGCTTCTTTGCGGAACAGGTCGCTTTTTTGCCTAACCACCGAACACCGTCCCCATTTCTATGGGAATGAAAGTAAAAAACAGTTTTGAGTGAGTACAATACTGCTGCTGCGATCGCTAGGAGTTGCAGTCTAAATAGAAAATACGCAATACAATTGTTTGCTTATCTGACAGTATTAATACTTAAAAATGGAAGTTAATATATCATATCATCTTATGAGAAATCGGAAAATTAGAAATTAAATATTTTTAAATTTTTGATTTTTTTAGACATGAATTTAATTATAAGCAAAGAAGCCTTAGCTCATAACTTCAGGAGAAATTCAGCCAACTTTTCACAGCATTTAAAAAAGGGTGTAAAGGTTTAGGGAAAATACTTTATTTAAACTAAAATAATCAATCCCTTGTACACCATCACACCTTTACACCATAATATAAAACAGAGGTTCTAGAACTCGTGAAAGGTCTACTTAACCGTAAGCGTCGCTTTCTATAGTAATCCCGAATCATTCGTGAGAAAATCCTGAGATAAAAATCCTTGTTTTACAAGCATTTCTAGCCTCGATTTATTTATTCTCACGTATCATTTAGGACTGCTATATCATTTGTCCTTGCTCAGATGTCGATCTCAATATTAAGTAGATCCTTAATATTAAGGCCAATCTTTAGACCACCAATCTTTACGCTTATGGAAACATCATCGTAAGGTTTTTCTGATGGAGGATATGGTAGGGCTGGTAGTTTCCATTTTGGTAATTCCAATTTTGGTGGTTCCCAAAGCCTTCCTCCTACGAGGGCAACTGTTTTTTCGTCATCCAACTCTGTCATAACTGCAAGCTCTTCTTGTTCAAGAGTGATGTTAGACATAACAAATCCTTCCATCTACAAAATGAATTTGGTCTAGCGAAATTCTTTCAGTCACTCAACCAAAAATTACACTAACTTCCGTTAATGTAACAATTTTGTAATCTTTACACGAAAACATTGACGGGTAGGTAAGAAGTAAGGGATAATAAGGAATGGTCGCTTACCCTTTGACCTTTCATATTATCCAGCTTACACCCGCCAATGTTCGCGTAACGTTGTTGTAAGTTGTGATGCCAGAAATAGTCAGACCACTATGTTATAAGATGTATGTACACTTATTCGTAAAGGTCGTCTCTAATCCTTTGTCAGTTGTTGGTAGCAATTGGCAAAGGATTACTGGTTTATAAGGGTCTTAACGAAATAATGTGTAAGTTGCATGCTTATTAGCTTAGTGCTGTAGTGATTTGTAGCGATGATACAAATCATGATAGAGAAATTTTTGGCAATACAAACTGTTAAAGTGACTTTTGGTGAGTTGAGAACTCAATGCAGAGTGTACTAAAGAAATAACTTAGTACCCACTATAATCAGCAGGACTAATATCTCACCCACGCCTTGTCGGCGCTGTACTCATTTTTAGCGGTAGCATTTCCATTGAATGATATTGCGGTAGCATTTTGCTGGACTATCGTTACGTTAGAGTTTTTGCCTATCTTTTTGATGTCAACGTCATTGTTATTGTCGACATCGATATCTACTTTTTTCGCTTTGAAATAGTCTCCGCCGCCTACAACTCCACTGATTTCTTCATCAGCTAACTCTGTCATTACTACGAGGGTTTCTTTCTCAAGTGTTACAACTGACATAAAATTACTTCCTTGTACAAAATGATTATTTGGATAGTGAAATTCTTTACTTAACCAATAATTATGGATAACAAAATAATTTAGATACTTAAAAAAGAGTATCTGCTGAGTTTTTGTTAACCTTGTCTTTAGAAAGTACTAAAATAGTACATCTAAAGACATTTATTATTGGTTATTTGTTGGAATTTCTCTATATTTAAACAATACACTTTTTTGAACGGAACTTTTATGAAGAAATAGTAAAGTTCAGAGCAATAATTTTAAAGACTAGCATTTTTAAATGTTATTAATATATGGATAAACTCAGAGTAATAAAAGCAAGATAAGTAAAGTAAGAAAAGTAAGAAAAGTAGAAATAATAAAAATAGTAATATGGTTATATAAACTATTGAGATACTAAAAGTAGAGTAGACGCTAAATTTACAAACAAAATTCTTTGAAAGTTAATTACATGTACTACAAAATATATAGCAATCCTAAATGAATGTAAGAAAATTTACTCACTGATAATCGCTGTTACCCTTGCTAAAAGTGGATTACAGATGATTACAGTAATCTCAAATTCTCAGAAATCAAATAGGGTTGCTATATAAGAATAGAGCTAATATCAAAATCTAAAATCAGAGCTTTAAACGGCAGTTGCCTCAAATTTGAGAACCCGCGTACAGTGCAGCCTCTGTTGTTTCTCATGAAAAGAGCAACTCTAAATTATTCGCAAACAACAAGATTCCCGACTTCTTTAAAGAAATCGAGAATCTTAGCCTTATGCGGCTTTCAAGCTGAGATTTTGTATCTTAATTGTTTGGAAAATACTACAATAAGTAGTCGGACAGAATTAATTGAATAATAGGGTATTAGCTCGACTTTATCTATTTTCTAGCAACGCGATCGCGCTTTGCTGAAACCTATATGTGGTGGTAGTTTTACTTTTTCGATTTCACTGTGAATCAGTGACATGGAAAAAGTTTTTGCCAAAAAGCTAGAGTTTTTGCCCTATAAGGAGAATAAGTTCTTAATTTTGGATAAAGTCGAGCTTAGGAAAACAAATACTTTGTAAACAAAATGCTAAGTATTAGTAGTGCTACATTTTTAACTAGGAGTTTGATGTTTATAATAGTTGTTATGTATAAAAAATACCTGACAATCTGCAATTGACCATCAGGATGTCGAGTTTGCCCAGCAAGTGCTAAAGGCAACGAACGGCAAGAAGAATGTCGATTAAGAAGAAAAGGGGAAGGAAAAAACTTTTAAGTAAGTCTGTGCAATAAAACCAAACTGTGTGAAGGAAAGTAAATAAGGCTCAAACTCTTTCTCCCCCTGCCCCCTACCTTATACCAAAACAAATTTTTACTCCGACATACTTAGCTAGATTTCTGAGTATCTCTAACCAAATTATTTAACTCTTCCTGCATTTGACTTTGAACTATTTCATAACAAGCATTCACATAGTTACGATCTCTAGCTGCATCTTGACCATATCTTTCAAAAATAATTGGATGACAGATACGAGTGTGAATTTGCACAGGTAAAGGAATATTTGGCAGAGGGCCAATAGACAAGCCCCAAGGCAAACCTAAGTAAATTGGGAAAACACCAGGGTCTAATTGATATAACCACGGCAATCCCCACTGATGCAATTGTTTGACGAAATCATAGCAATCACATAAGACGATCAAGCTATCATGAGCGCCTACCGAAATTACAGGAATAATTGGAACTTCTTGTTTTAAAGCCAGTTTGACAAAGCCTTGATGACCGGCAAAATGAATTTTATAGCGTTGGCTATGAGGACGAAACATATCATATTGTCCACCAGGATATACTAGAACGCTAGCACCCCGATCGAAAGCCGCACTAGCCATTTTGGGATGTGCAACAATTGCTCCGAATTTCTGGGCTAATCCTGCTATTTCTGGACTCACTTTCCAAGCGTAAGGGTGCATTAGACCATACACCAAACGCTCGGTTCCAAATCTCGAAAACCAATCGTACATCATCATTATTAAATCTGGAGAAGCCATTCCCCCATTGTGAGAGCCAACCAGTAGTACTTTTCCTGTTGTTGGTATATGGTGCCATCCATCAGTTTTTACTTGAAAGTAATAACGGTAAAACCATGACCATACAGGCATCAATGATTCAATAAACTGAGGATCTCGCTGTGTTAATGAGTGATGAATATTTTTTGAGAATTCTGATGTTAAAGTATTGTCAGCGCTGACAGAAATATTCTCTACCTGTTTTGGAAATTCCATAATTAATCGCTTATCTTCCATCACTCTTGCAAGTATCTCTACAATTGCTCTAAATTTGAATGCACCAAAATTGTCTTCACTTTTTCAACAAGATTGATACAAGTCTGGGTGGTTTATTTTGATCTTGTTCGTGCCACCACTCTTTGAAGTCTTCAATTTGGAAGCCATGAACTTTCGCTGTGTTAAAAAAGTCCGATAGATGATGCACAAATGCCGTAATCTCAACGGACTCTTGCTGTCTTTGAAAATTAGCTTTTGTTCCTTGATATTGCTTGAATGGATGAAGCTCACAGATGAAAAAGTATCCTCCTTTAACTAAGACACGAGATGCTTCTGAAAATATCAAGCTGAGGTCTTCGATGTGTTCTAAAACAAGATTACAAGTAACTAAATCGGCAGACTCATTATCACAAGTCCATTGCTTGGTAATGTCTTCGGTAATAAACACTACATTCGCAGACCTTACTTTCTCTTTTGCCTTTTCGATCATCTGTGCTGAAAAATCAATCGCACAAACTTTCAGAGCAATTTGTGAAAGCAAAAGCGTATTTTTACCTGTGCCACAGCCAATTTCTACGATTGATTTACACTTCAAATCCATCAAGGTTTCTCTGGTGACGATTCGATCGAGATCGCGCGTCAGATTTTCGTCAGCATCGTATGTGGCTGACCAATTATCGTATGCTGCTTGAATACTCATATAGCTTCATTTTGCCAAGCAAAGGGTATCATACATATCGATCATTTCTATTTCACCGTGCGATCGCACAGTCCGAGTATAACTGCTGCCGCAAGTGCTGCTATTGTCCGAACGTGGTTCCAGAACGTCCAATTGGTAAGATATTTAGCCCATAGGTTCGCGCCTTCAGTGCTATCCGGTTTGGCGATCGCTAAGGCATCATTCAGCGGCACATTAAACGCGATCGTCACTAGAACGGTGCCAATCAGATACAGGAGGCTACCGACAAGCAAATAGGCAGCACCAGGTTGATGCCACTTTAACACCGAGGAAATCGCTAGAAAGATGCAAGCCATAGCCGTTCCAAAGAGTGCCAACATGAACAATGGATTGATCGCAGTGATATTGATGGATTGCATAGCGATAATGCCCTCCTTTGGTTGGAGTCGTGCAAGGGCATTCATCACGAAAGTCGAGAAGGCAAAGAAGACGCCAGCCACAAGCGCACAGCCTAGTGCTGTGAAAAGCGTCAACGGAAAGCGCAAATTGTCAACAATTACCATTAAAGCCTCCTGTTAATACTGCCCAACGCCTTGTTCGCAGATGGTGTTATGTCACAATACGCTTGGGTTAAGGGTTATTAGTGTAGATGATTGGTCTTTCAAGACGTTAATTGTCATCAATACCTAAATATTATTAATTAGGTGTGTATAGAGTTGGATGTAATTAAGAAAAAAATTAATAAATCAAATTTATCTAATCACTTAAAAGCTTTATCAGTAAAGGTTTAAACCAGGTACGATCGCGAAAGGTGATTGCGAAGTCGGGGTTATCTCATTAAACTTTGAAGCTAGTGGTACGTGAAAGTATAAAGTGAATGAATTTAGATATCCGAAAGTCTGTAGTTAGACAATTTTACTCAACAGAACTTAATAAACTTTACGATTTATCAGACTCATTCTGTAATTTTTTTCCTGCGTGTCGAATTGCAAGTGTTCAACTATTAACCCTATCTACTGATATGGCTTTCAATTGTGTAGAGATTGAAAGAATTGAGCAAGATATTCCTCAGTCTGTAGTTAAAACTTATAATCGCCATCTTTGGTACTCTCAATACAGCCTCAGCAATCTGTACTTGGTAAAAATTCCTGTTGAATCTGAGAATTCGTTTGCTCTTCTAATACAAGGATATGTTGATGATGGATGGGACAATAGCGGTCGGTTTATAGAAATTTTCGATAAGCAAGGTGATTTTCTAGGAGCAGGTCGTTGTCACTATGAAGGTGTAGAGTGGCTTTCTCGACAACTTGACGGCAAAGACTTCTATACTCCGGCTCCTCCTTGGGTTGGTGATGAGCCTGGAGTTCAACCTGCATCCGAGCCGAGATGGTCTACTGAATTTCTCTCACAATACGCTGTTAATATTGAGCATAAAGGTTCAGTTACCCGCTATATGCTTCCTGGCGAAGATTAGCAAAATTTTCAACTGTACCAAGGCATGGCTTAATAATAAGTAGAGCGATCGCACTGCTTGCGACAATGTATTTACAACCTTTAGGCATTAACGAGCTACAAACTACATTACTGTGAATTTGAAACAAATATTTTAGCTGTATAGCTTGGTAAGTCAGTAACTAAACCATCCTCTTGAGATTTCACTTCTTGATTGCTAACCCAATCTCGCCAATACTCAGCAGTTGGAAAGTCTGAAATTTTATATTGATTTATATTTTGGTCGGAGAAATTTACCACGACAACGACATGAGAATTCTGCTCATTCCAACGGGTGTAAGCCAGCACTTTCTCAGCTGCATTTTCGTAGAAAAACTTAATATTGTCACTTTGCAAAGCTGGATTTTGCTGGCGTAGAGCAATCAACTTTTGATAATACTCAAATAAATCATGATTCTGGTCGCTTGACAATAAAGACCAATTAATCTTTTGCGGTTTAGTCACATCTTCGCTTTTTTGCTGATATTCGCCAAACTCGTCTCCCATCCACAGCATCGGTATACCCATCGCTGTCATTAACACAGCAGCAGCTAACTTAGCTCGTTCAAATGCGGCGGCGTCAAAGATGCTACAATTGCCTAATTCTCGTAATAGACGTTCGCGATCGTGGGTTGCCAAATAATTAATTACATTGGTTGCGATCGCATAACCCTGCTGTTTGGGATCTAAAATCTGCTTGAGTTGTTCTAATTCAAATGATTTCCCACAAATATATGGAACTAGAAAGTAGCGAAAACTCTCATGCCAACAAGCATCTAATGGCCCATTTGGTTTGACTACAGTGTTTGTATCGGGAATGTGTTCAGCAATGTTGTAAAACTGTTTGGGCGCAGCATAATTTTTCGCTTCCTTAGTCAGCCAGTTGAAAAATTCAAAGTTAGCCAATTGCCGCACTGCATCAAAGCGAATTCCATCAATGTGATACTCCTGAATCCAAAATTTTACCACATCGCCGATGTATTCCCATGCAGGTTTAATATTTAAATTTTTATCGTAATTATCATAGTTGAACTCTGGCCCCCAGTAATTATCTGGGTCTTCAGGATAATGTTTGTGTTCGTAATACCAGTAATTTCGATCGATTAGTATTAAAGGGCATTCTTCATCTGTATGGTTATAAATTCCATCCATAAAGACGCGAATGCCTCTACCATGACACTCGTCAATCAACCGCTTTAAATCTTCTGTTGAACCGTAACTAGATTCTGTAGCAAAGAAGTGGCGAACTTTATAGCCCCAGTTATAATCACCAGGGTACTCATTAACTGGCATTAATTCAATTGCATTAATTCCCAATTCGCAAAGATAATCTAACTTAGCAATTATCCCTAAATATTTGCCTCGCTCGTTAGAATCAACTTCATCATCAGTAAAATCGGCAACGTGTATCTCATATATGACTAATTCTCGGTTATCAGGCAACGGTATTTCATTGTTTTGCCAAAGGTAATTATCAACAATGCGTTGTCCATCTTGAATGCGTACTATGCCGTATTTTTCTGTTTCATCAACATCTGTCGCTTTAGGATCGATGATATCTATCCATTCATCAAGTGCAAAATTTGGGCTTTTGGTTTGAATGCGAAATTTATATTGATAAACGCCATCTTCCAGTTTGATTTTCGTGCGAAAATAACCATCTTCACCTTTTGACATCGGAATTTCTTTCCAATCTGAAAAAGACCCAATTAAAGCTGCTCCTTTGTTGCGAGGAGCAAATAAGGAAAATTCAGTTAAATTTGCCATTTTCACATTTTTAGATTTTAGCTAGTTATAGTAACTAAAATTATTGTGTAATATAAAATAATTAGTAGCTTCTTTCTTAAGTATTATCAATATTTTTCTAATTTCTTGGACTTCAGACAGATATTGCGATCGCTATGATTTTAGAGGTGCAATAGCTATCTAAATCATAACTACTTACGCGGACATGATATGATAGTTTTGCTCAATTGTATCTAGGGTTTCGCTCTCAAATTTGATTCCATACCTTCTGGAATTAAATGTCTATTTCAAGACAGGAAACACAGCGATTTTTCCTGGCATCACATTACTCTTGCTACTGGCTAATTTTAAAATATCTATCCTTACTTAAAAGGTGGATAGTGGGTAGTAGGAAGCAGAGGAGAAATAAATTCCAAATTCCAAATTCCAAATTCAAACATTTTAGAACTTCTGTCTACTCTGCCTCTTGTGTCCCATGCCAAATGACAAATGACAAATGACAAATGACTATTTACCAATATCTTCATTCCAAAGTTCGGGGTTAGTTTCAATAAACTCACTCATCATTTGTTCGCATTCGTCAAGATTAAGATCGATAACGTCCACACCGTGAGATACCATAAATTCTTTAGCACCAGGAAAAGTTCTAGATTCTCCAGCGATGACTTTTTTAATGCCAAATTGTACCACTGCCCCAGCGCAGAGGTAACACGGCATTAAAGTTGAATAGAGTGTTGTCCCTCTATAACTGCCAACTCTTCCAGCATTGCGGAGACAATCGATTTCGGCGTGGGTAACGGGATCGGCATCTTGCACGCGTTTATTGTGTCCTCTGCCGAGAATTTTGCCATCCTTGACAAGAACCGAACCAATAGGAATTCCCCCTTCTTGTCTGCCTTGTTTTGCTTCTTGAATTGCAACTTCCATAAACTCATCCATATAATTCTCCTTTTATGACAAAACAACTAGTATTAATGGATCACGATGGCGGTGTAGATGATTATCTGGCAACTATGCTGCTGTTGACGATGGATAGTATTGAACTCCTTGGTGTTGTCGTCACTCCAGCAGATTGCTACGTTCAACCGGCTGTTAGCGCCACACGTAAAATTATAGATTTGATGGGATTTTCTCATATCCCGGTAGCAGAAAGCACTGTGCGCGGGATCAATCCATTTCCTACTCTCTATCGCCGTGATTCGTTTATCGTTGACCATCTCCCCATTCTCAATCAAAGGGAAACCATTACTACGCCATTGGTTGCCGAAACAGGTCAAGATTTCATGATACAGGTGCTACGCGACGCCTCAAGTCCCGTAACGTTGATGGTAACTGGCCCTTTGACGACGGTAGCAGTGGCTTTGGACAAAGCACCAGACATTGAAGCCAAGATTCACAAAATTGTTTGGATGGGCGGTGCATTAAATGTTGGTGGCAATGTAGAAAAAAGTTTAGAACCTGGACAAGACGGTTCCGCCGAATGGAATGTTTATTGGGATGCAGTTTCAGCCGCACGGGTATGGCAAACCCAAATTGAAATTATTATCTGTCCTTTAGATTTGACTAACAATGTCCCGGTCACATCGGAGTTAGTATACAAAATGGCACGACAACGCCACTATCCCATCTCTGATTTAGCCGGACAATGTTATGCACTAGTTATCCCCCAAGATTATTATTTTTGGGATGTGTTGGCAACAGCTTATCTGGGACATCCAGAATTTTATCAATTGCGCGAATGGGAAACAGAAATTATCACCACTGGTCTTAGTCAAGGGCGGACTAAAGTAGTTCCTAGTGGTCGGAAAATTTATGCAATGGATAAGGTAGATAAAGAGGCTTTTTATGCTTACATCTTGCAGCAATGGGCAAGGTAGAAAACTAAAAATTCACATCGTAAAGAATAATGAGGCTGCCTGCAATTATAAGTCCTCGCTCCGTGCTAATGATAGCAGCTTATTCATTAGATGCTAAATTCATAACTGTAGCCTATTGAAAATTAACTTCATTTTGTTAGGCACTGCTCACCCACTCTAACGATGCTTTACAGTTTAAATTGAGAATGTGCTTGCCAAACAAGAATTAGAGCAATCGTTGCTGGAAGTGTTTGAAGTACGAGCGTTGTAGGCTTTAACGTGACTGCACCATAAAGGCCAGCAACGATAACACAAACTAAGAAAAATAGCCGAATCGATCTGTTTTGGTTAAAAGCCCCCCAGAGTAAACCAGCCGCCATAAATGCATTGTATAGTCCTGCATTATTGACAATTGGAGCGACTTGATGCGCGATATCAGAGGTAAATCCGAGTCTTTCATAGATAAAGGGGGTTTCCCAGAAAAACATTTCTACCATCGCAATGGCGACATGAATAACACTAACAATTGCAACAGCGATGGTAGTAACAGTTTTCATAATGCTCCTGATTAAACAAATCAATCTATTTTAGAACCAGAGCCTTAAAGTAGTACAAGATTTCAATCACTAACGCAGTGACCTTATCTTTAATTTTATCGACAGCTTCGCTAACCACGTTCGCAGTTACAGAGTGGTTTGTGATATTCCAAGCATGTATACTTCGTCTAGGTTATGATGCTTCTCCAAGGCAGCTTCATGAATAGTGAAGTAAATGGGTGTACCAGTATGCACATAGTCTGGCATTCTTCTTTTATTTCTGTCATACATTGCTTTGAAGAAGCCAAAAATTGGATTCGGATTTTTGTCCACTCCAGCTACTCCGCCAATTCCAAGCTCCGCTGTCAGTTTTTCTTCTTCTGATCTTGTATCCAATGGTGCTGGCTTTAAAACGTTTCCTGTTGGAAATGGCAGCATAGTGACAATATCTTCTGTGTTGGCAATCCGCCAGTGCCGAACACCCAACTTCTCAAAACTCATTGCAAAATTTCTGTCTCCGCACCGAGGGCTAGCAAAGGTGTACAGTTCAATGTTGTTAGGATTTGTAAAATGAGTGTTTTTAAGAATATCGGGAATTGCTAATGTTGCCAGTGCGCCACCTAAACTATGTCCTGTGACAAAGACTTTAGCATTCGGCGACTTTTGACTAATTTGATTAAGTGCATTAATGAGTTTCTCCCGTAGACTTACATAGATGCCTCTAAAGCCTGCTGTTACAAACCCAAAATCATCAATATTAGGGATGATAAGTGAACTTTGATTTTTCTGCACAACCCCATCTGCAATAATATCTACTTTATTACCAGCTTTATCCGTACTATCTTTTAAGGAAACAAGCTGAATATTCGCATCTTTGAACCATTCAACAAAGCCTCTAGTGCCACGGAAGATTACATATACATTGTCATTATTAGCTTCAGAGGCAACATATCCAAAGGGAACGCCCTTTTCTGCAAATTCAGTATCTAGCTGGTACAATTCCTTAAGCTTAAAATCCTGTAATTGTTGATTCGGTGATTTCTTTTTAAGCTCAAACAAATCAAACTGCTTATATGCTTGCTGAGTTAACTCTGCCAGCTTTCGAGCCATTTCACCATCAAAACCTATAGGGTAGGTATGGGCATTCAATTGAGAAATAATTACTCTGTCTATGGGCATAACTTCTACTTAGATATTAAGAACGGCTGGTTGGATAGGTTTTCTCGATTTAAAACCTTCAGTCTATTGAGCCTAAGCATACCCAAATCTTATACAAGTAATTACCGTATATTTATCCAAATTCTTACAGATATATATAAAGTTTTCAGTATATCCTTCGCTGATATCCATAATTTTTCTGAATAACAACCGTATCCGGACATTATACGGAAACTTTCTGAATGTCATTCTCTAGTAAAATGCCCAAAAAAGTTGCTGTAAAAGGTTCAGAATATAATTCGCCTCAAGCATTTTTCTTAAAGAACAGGAAAAAGCTACATTGATTATTAATTAAGTAATAAAATTTAAACCTAAAAAAAGAGCCGCTACAGTACCTGCTACAGAAATTTCTCCCTGAATAATTTTCTCTAAAATTGATTCTACAGGAATTAATACGACTTCAATATCTTCTGTAATATCTAGTTGTTGCTCTCCAACTTTACTCGCATTTTCTGCTAAAAATAAATGTATTTTATTGGTATCTTTACTCGGCTTATCGTATAAAGTTCCAATTTTTTTAAATTTTTGGGGAATATAACCAGTCTCTTCTCTCAGTTCTCTAATTGCTGCTATTTCTGCACTCTCTTTTGTCGGGTCGAAATTTCCTGCTGGCAGTTCCAAGAAAAATTCACCTACGGCGTGTCTATATTGCCGGACAAAAATAATTTCTCTATTACTAGTGATAGGTAAAATCATCGCAACTTCAGGCTTAATACTGACAAAATAATCATCTATAATTTTACCATTTGATAATTCTATTTCATCTTGCCTTACCTGACACCAAGGATTATCTAAAACCATTTTTGATTTTAAAATCTTCCATTTCTTTAAGTTGTTCATAAATAAAAATAATCTATAAAAACTTTAGTCGTTAATCAATGAATGTAAAAAAGTATAACAGATGTATCCGATAATCTAAATTTTGAACTTACACTGGCTTTTGCAATAACATAATATGTAAAATAAGTATGCAAATAAATGTAAAATTATTTACAGTAAACAAGAGATTTCCGCTGACTATTAGTCGAGGTACAACGGCACAGACAACAAATGTATGGGTGAGAATTTCACACGATCGCATCGAAGGCTGGGGGGAAGCATCGCCATTTGGTGTGGGTAATCATCGGCAATCAACTGATGCAATCAAAGACGCCCTACAGCAAGTTGTGCCTCTGTTACAAGCATTCAATCCTTTACAACGTCAGGAAATTGAGCAAGTTTTAACACAAAACCAAGTTCCTTCTGCTGCAAGGGCTGCCCTAGATATAGCAATGCATGACTGGTTGGGTAAGTGCGTAGGATTACCCTTGTGGCAACTTTGGGGACTCGATCGCAATCAAATAGTCCCGACTTCAGTCACAATTGGGATTAATTCACCTGAAGGCGCGAGGGCGAGAGCGCGAGACTGGTTACAATTTACAGATGTCCGTCTTTTTAAGGTGAAGCTAGGTAGCCCAGATGGCATAGATGCAGATCAAAAAATGCTCTTAGCAGTGCGAGAAGAAGCGCCAGAACTAGAATTTTTTGTTGATGCCAACGGGGGTTGGAGTTTAGAAGATGCGATCGCCATGTGCAATTGGCTGGCTGATTTAGGTATAAAGTATGTAGAACAGCCATTGCCACGGGGAGAAGAACCAAGTTTAGCAAAACTCAAACAACACTCTCCCTTGCCTATCTTTGTCGATGAAAGTTGTTTCACCAGCGCTGATATTCCCGATTTGGCAAATTACGTGGATGGCATTAATATCAAACTAATGAAATCAGGGGGGCTAACAGAGGCAATGCGAATGGTACATACAGCACGAGCATATCGGTTGCAAGTAATGTTCGGTTGCTATTCTGACAGTTCGCTAGCTAATACAGCAGCATTACAGCTAGCGCCACTAGCTGATTATTTAGATTTAGACAGTCACCTGAACTTAATTGATGACCCTTTTACGGGTGCATTGCTAAAACAAGGAAAAGTTTTGCCAAACGATTTACCAGGTTTGGGAGTACAACACAGTGCGTCTACCACTTAATCAACGAGTAGCTATCTTGCTACATGAAGGGACTATTGGGACTCACGGCAAAACAGGGCTAGCAATTTTACGTTACAGTGAAGCCCCAATTGTAGCCGTAATCGATCGCGAGTGTGCTGGTAAATCCCTACCAGAATTAACAGGTATCAAGCGCGATCTGCCGATTGTGGCATCGGTAGCCGCAGCCCTAGAGTACAAACCGGAAGTTTTAGTAATTGGTATTGCTCCAGGAGGTGGTGCTGTACCAGATGATTACTGGCTAGAAATTAAAGAAGCTTTAGAAGCGGGAATGTCTTTAGTGAATGGTTTACATACACCAATGGCAAGTATCCCAGAATTAAATGCACTGCTCAAACCAGGGCAACTAATTTGGGATGTCCGCAAAGAGCCATCTAATATTAGTGTTGCTAGTGGAATGGCACGTACTCTTCCATGTCGGCGGGTGTTGACAGTGGGAACCGACATGGCAATTGGTAAAATGTCAACTAGCCTAGAGTTACATTGGGCGTCAAAACTGCGGGGCTGGCGTTCTAAATTCCTCGCCACAGGGCAAACTGGAATTATGTTAGAAGGAGACGGTGTGGCTTTAGATGCCGTGCGGGTAGACTTTGCCGCCGGTGCTGTGGAACAGATTGTTATGCGCTATGGCAAAAACTACGACATCTTGCATATTGAAGGACAAGGTTCGCTGCTACATCCTGGTTCAACAGCAACTCTACCCCTAATCCGTGGTTCGCAACCAACCCAACTAATATTAGTACATCGGGCGGGACAAGTTCATGTCCGCAATCATCCCCATGTAATAATTCCACCTTTACCAGAGGTGATTCGGCTTTATGAAGCTGTTGCTAATGCTGGTGGTGCTTTTGGAAGTGTTTCTGTAGCGGGTATAGCACTGAACACAGCCCATTTAGATGAATCTGCGGCTCAGGAAAGCATCGCTCAAACAATAGCAGAAACGGGGCTACCTTGCACTGATGTAGTCCGCTTTGACGCCAATGTGCTTTTAGATGCGGTGATGAATAATTAACGTGAATTCGACGAGTGCTATTTTGACCTCTCCCCCAGTGGGGTAAAACTAAAGCTAAAACCTTAGTAAATCAGGTTTGGGGGGAGGTTTTGAGAATTTATGCAATAAATATATTAAATTCGGGCGATCGTTTATTGAATTCGGGCGATCGTTGATTGAATTTGGGCGGTCGTTGATTGAATTCGGGCGATCGTTTGTTGAATTCGGGCGATCGTTTGTTGAATTCGGGCGATCGTTTATTCAATTCAACCAGTGGTTAGGGTGGGGTAAAACCCAGATTATTGAACAACTTCAGACTTGTGTGTACACCGTAGGTGGGGGGGAGGAATGGAAGTGGGGTTTTTAGAGCCTAGAACTCACGTTAAACTTATAGCACTGACACACTTGTTGCCATGTCTGTCGCCCAAGATTTAGAATCCCCAGAAAATGTTATATTCCCCCAGGGGATTTATATAGTGACGAACCGCCTTTAGAAACTGACTTGCATCGGTTGCAAATGACACTGCTCATCCAATGTTTGGAGTGGCTGTGGCAAAATCGCAAAGATTTTTATGCATCGGGTAATCTCACCATCTACTACAGTCCACGCCAGCGCAAATCAGAAAATTTTTGGGGGCCAGATTTTTTTGTCGTACTGGAAACTGAACGCAAACCCCCTAAAAGTTGGGTTGTCTGGGAAGAAGAAGGCAAATATCCCAATGTGATTATAGAAATTATCTCGGATAGCACAGGCGACACTGATAAAGGCTTAAAAAAACAAATTTACCAAGATATATTTCGCACACCAGATTACTTCTGGTTTGACCCAGAAACGTTAGAATTTTCAGGGTTCCATTTGCTGGATGGTGAATATCAACCCCTAGAACAAAATCCCCAAGGCTGGTTATGGAGTCAACAGCTAGGTTTATATTTAGGGATTGTTCAAGAAAAATTACGCTTTTACACTCGTGAAGGAGAACTGATTCCCACACCGGAAGAAGTAGCACAATACCAGAAACAACGTAGCGATCGCTTGGCAGCAAAACTGCGAGAATTAAATATAGATCCAGATATCATTTAACTTCCACGCTGTCCTGCTTGTGCCTGTTAGCTTGAATGCTATGGATCTTCAGGGAAAACCCATTTTGGCGGTTCCATCATTTTTTTTTGCAGACGTTCTTGTGCCAACTCCAGCATTTTCTCTAAGGGAGTCTCTTCAATAAATTTTGTGGCTGATTCTCTAAACTCGATATTGGGGTTTATCCCCTAAAACACACCCATTAACACAGGCTACAGCGCAGTTAATCTTTTGCTCCACAGTACATTCCTCTCTCTAAAAGTTATAAGTTATAAGTTGTGAGTCATGATTTTAATCTCTAACTCTTCACTGTTAACTCTTTACTATCAGGCATGACCTACAGGTAAATTTTACCTTGCCAGTTGGTATTTCATTAGTCTAAATACTCACTATTTAGAAAGTTATGAGTTATGAGTTATGAGTTATGAGTTATGAGTTATGATTTTTACTCCTCACTCCTCACTCCTCACTCTTCACTTCTCACTCCTCACTTTTATAAAGGGCGCTCATGTCAGAACTGTTTGCTACTACTGAAACTATAGCCGCGATCGCCACTGCTGTTGTCCCCCAACAGGGTAGTGTTGGGATTGTGCGGGTATCCGGTTCTCAAGCAATGGCGATCGCCCAAAGTCTCTTTCATACACCAGGGCGACAAGTTTGGGAAAGTCACCGGATTCTCTACGGTTACATTCGCCATCCCCAGACGCGACAAATAGTGGATGAAGCTTTGTTGTTGATGATGAAAGCACCCCGTTCTTACACCCGTGAAGATGTAGTGGAATTCCATTGCCACGGGGGAATTATCGCAGTGCAGCAAGTGTTGCAACTGTGTTTAGAAAATGGCGCTAGACTAGCGCAACCGGGAGAATTTACTCTCCGCGCCTTTTTGAATGGACGATTAGATTTAACTCAAGCCGAAGGTATTGCTGATTTAGTGGGAGCTAAATCGCCCCAAGCTGCTCAAAGTGCTTTAGCTGGTTTACAAGGAAAATTAGCTCATCCGATTCGGCAGTTACGCGCTAACTGTTTAGATATCTTGGCAGAAATTGAAGCTCGGATTGATTTTGAGGAAGACTTACCGCCGTTGGATGATAAAGCAATCATATCAGCAATCGATCGAATTGCCGCAGAAATAACTAGGTTATTACAAACCAAAGATCGAGGTGAGTTGCTACGCACTGGTTTAAAAGTGGCAATTGTCGGGCGTCCGAATGTGGGTAAGTCGAGTTTATTGAACGCTTGGAGCCGGAGCGATCGCGCCATTGTAACTGATTTACCTGGTACAACCCGCGATGTTGTCGAATCTCAGTTAGTTGTCGGCGGAATTCCCGTACAAGTGCTAGATACAGCGGGGATTCGGGAAACAACAGACCAAGTGGAAAAAATTGGCGTCGAGCGATCGCGTCGTACCGCAAATGCAGCTGATTTAGTCTTGCTTACCATCGATGCTTCCGCAGGTTGGACAGAAGGCGATGAAGAAATTTATCAAAAGGTACAACACCGTCCGTTGATTATAGTAATTAACAAAATCGATTTAGTAGAAGAAAGTGAAAGAACAACTCTTCAATCTAAAATCTCAAATCCAAAATCCAAAATTGTCACAGCCGCAGCCCAAAATCAAGGCATTGATGCTTTAGAAACAGCCATTTTAGAAATAGTTCAATCGGGAAAAGTGCAAGCTGCTGATATGGATTTAGCCATTAATCAAAGGCAAGCAGCAGCCTTAACTCAAGCTAAAATATCTTTAGAACAAGTGCAAGCAACAATTGTTCAGCAGTTACCTCTTGATTTTTGGACAATTGACTTACGAGGTGCTATTCAAGCTTTAGGGGAAATTACCGGAGAAGAAGTAACAGAATCCGTTTTAGAGAGGATTTTTAGTAGATTTTGTATTGGTAAATAAACTAGACAAGTATCAATAAAAAAATAAAAAATTGTAATATTTATGTCTAATTTTTAATTGTTATAATATAATGCTTGATACAATTCCAGTTCGAGTTCTTGGTTGTCTTAGACCAGGCATAATCACGGTTATAGCCTTTCCCGGTGCAGGAATGTTAGATGGTGGGTTACTAATGGAGTTACCAACTGAAATAATTCCAGTAAAGCTACGAATGCCAAATAGTGAATTTATAGTAGTTCGCAATAAACAAAGTGGAGAGTTTACACAGGTGTTGCCAAAAGATTCATCCAAATAACATTATGTCTTTTATCAATAAGATTAATTCTGTAAACGGATTAATTTTAAAAACCAATCCAGGTAAATTACCAGTGTAAACTATTTGCTTTAATAAAATTTTTATAGTTGCTGCAAAACTGCCAGTGAATATATTTATAATTAAATTATGTCAGCTAAAGATATTTTTCATACTGCTGTTTGTTCAGCTTTAAAAAAGGATGGGTGGACTATTACCCATGACCCTCTATCAGTTAAAGTTGATGAAATTGAATTTTATGTAGACTTAGGGGCAGAAAGAATCTTAGCTGCTCAAAAAGCTGGTCAAAAAATCGCAGTTGAGATTAAATCTTTTATCGGTGCATCGGAAATTAGTGATTTTTATGTCGCTTTAGGTCAGACGCTCACCTACCGTTCAGCATTACGGAAAAAGTACCCTGAACGAATTTTATACTTAGCTATCTCTGAAGATGTTTATCAAGACTTTTTTATTCGGCCATTTATTCAAGAAATAATCGCTGAACATCGGCTGAAGCTTCTGATTTTTGAACCCATTAAAGAAGAGGTTTTGCTATGGAAAGAATAAACTACCGTGAATTAGTGCAGACAATCCTGAAACGTCATTCAATTCACCACTCAAATGATGATACAGAAGTACAGTTAATTTTTGATACAGAGCGCAACCATTATCAAGTTCTTCATTTGGGATGGGAAGAACTGAGGCGAGTTTATGGTTGCATCATCCATATTGATATTAAGGACGGCAAAATTTGGATTCAGCGCGATGGAACTGAGACCGGAGTAGCAAATGAGTTAGTAACTGCTGGAGTGCCAAAACAAGATATTATTTTGGGTTTTCATGCTCCTTATAAGCGAAAGTTTACTGAGTTTGCACCAGGTTAGGCAAAATAACTGTAGGAGTTATAAGTTATGAGTGATGAGTTATGAATTTTTAACTCATCACTTATAACTCATAACTCATAACTCATTTTCTGTCGCGATCGCTCTTGGGATATTACCAGCAGTTGCCAGTTGCACTGTAAAGGTAGAACCTTCAGATAATTTACTTTTTACAGAAATAAATCCACCACAGCGCAGCAGCGATTGCTGTACTATCGTTAACCCTAACCCAGCACCACCATAATCTTCGGTTGCTGTTGTACGCACGCGATAAAAGCGATCGAAAATTTTGGGAATTTCGTTTTCCGCAATACCGATACCTGTGTCGCGGAATTCTAATTGGACATAATCGCCTTGATTACGGGCACGCACCCATACTTGACCTCCATTAGGAGTAAACTTAAGACTGTTGTGCAACAGATTAATTACAATTTGTCTCAGCTTACCAGTCATGCACCAAACAGATGGAAGTTCAGTTGGTACGGTGTAGGCTAGCATAATTCCTTTTTCTTGGGCTACAGGTTGGTAGGTACTAACTACTCCAGGTACTATATCTGAGAGACGCACCAACTCCAAAGTCGTCCCGTCCAAATTTTGTTCTAGCTGCACCAGTTCCAAGAAACCAGTAATCAGGGAGTTTTGCCGATCGCACTGGGTATTTAACATCTGTAAATAACGTTGTCGTTGCGGGGGTTTAAGATTAGGGGAATTTAATAATGAAAGTGCTGTTTTCATGTGCGTCAAAGGTATACGTAGTTCCTGACAGACATTTTTCAGATATTCATCTTTGAGTTGCTCTTTGTTGTGCAGTTCTTGATTTTGTTGCTCCAACTTATTAGTGCGTACTGTGATGATTTGACGATTAATTTCATCTTGTCGGAGGAGTTGTTTTGCCAACAGTTGATTCATCAGTACAGGTTGGGGCACGGTTGGACAAATAAAACTAGCAGGTATTGAAGATGAAGATGATTCTGGTGCAATCGCCTGTTGGATACTATTTAATACTTGCTGAATTACTCTCCCCTCAACAGTAGTTACAATCAGCAACGGCTGGTTTTTATTAGTATTTACCTTCCCCGATGTCTGATTTTTACGTTTTTTAAGTGGTCGATGAGCCAAAATTAAACTGCAAAACTGTGGCGATAACACCATCAGAAAGTTTTCCCGTCGCATTTGGCTATCTGGTGGTAGGTGAACAGGAATGTGATAGGGGGACAAGGAGGATGAGGGGGACAAGGGGGACAAGGGGGACAAGGAGGTATTTACTTTTTCCTCTCCCTTGTCTCCCCCTGCTTCCCCTGCTTCCTTTTTCCTACTCTCGTCAATCTGGCAACTATAAATGAGACTAGACACACCTACCGAGGATTGATAACGCGCTAATTCTGATTGCCAAATTTTATCTGGTGGTAGCTTCACCCAGAGAGTCGCTGCAATTTGCTGCTCAATGAGTAAGTCAATTTGCGCTCTCACCAGTGATAGCAGAGTAGCAGGACTGAGCGACAATGGTTTCGGAGGCGCTTGCACTCCCATAACCAGTTGATAAACAGACAGATCCTTAGCCAAAGAAATATTCATGAGTCAAGCACAACTTGGATGAAGCAAGAAATAATTCTGTCTTCGATTTTCACCTTTATATGTGCATTTTTTACAAAATCACCACGGAAAGAAACATTAACTATAAAAAACTCTACTTAGACGGGACTGGGGACTGGGGACTGGGGACTGGGAACTGGGAACTGGGGACGGGACTGGGTACTAGGAGAATAACCAATGCCCAATGCCCAATGCCCAATGCCCAATGCTTAAATTAAGCTTGGACGTTAAGTCTTTCGTGTAAAGCGTCGCGGGCGTGTTCTCGGTCGTCAAAATGGATTTTTTCGGTGCCGAGAATTTGATAATCTTCGTGACCTTTACCAGCAAGCAATACTCCATCACCGGGTTGTGCTTGTAAAATAGCGGTACGAATTGCGATCGCCCGATCGCAAATTACTCTTGGCTGCACTGTGTCAGCGATTCCCGCCAAAATATCTTGCAAAATCCTTTCTGGATCTTCAGTTCGAGGATTATCTGATGTTACCACTGCCACATCAGCTAACTCAGCAGCGATTTTACCCATTTTTGGGCGCTTGGTGCGATCGCGATCGCCTCCACAACCAAATACACAAATCACTTTACCAGGTATAAAGGGACGCGCAGCTTTCAATAAATTTTCCAAGCTATCGGGCGTGTGGGCATAATCCACAATCACGCTAATATCTTGCTCAGTACTAATCTGTACGCGTTCCATCCGTCCGGGAACTCCAGGGAACTCAGGTATCACAGCTGCCACTAACTGCAAATCTAGCCCTAAGTGTAAAACTGCTCCTACGGCTGCTAAAAGATTTTCTAAATTATATTGTCCGACTAGGGGCGATCGAAAAGCTACATCACCTTTTGGTGTATGTAATGTCCCACTCACACCATTCGGCTGATAACTTAAATCGCTCATCCATAAATCAGCGCTGTTGTCGTTGACGCTGTAACTCCAAACCCGTTCGGAATCTAACGAGGTAATTAACCGCTTCCCGTAAGCATCATCAGCATTAATTATTGCCCTTCCTTTGAGATAATTAGGACTAAACAATAACGCTTTGGCAGCAAAGTAATCTTCCATGTCGCTGTGATAGTCGAGATGGTCTTGAGTAAGATTACTAAATACCGCCACCTCAAATTCACAACCCAACACTCTACCTTGAGCCAAAGCGTGAGAACTGACTTCCATCACCCCAAACTCACTCCCAGCCTTCACCGCCTCTGCTAGCTGCTGTTGCAGTTCCACTGCAAAAGGGGTAGTGTGGGCAGCAGTTTGCTCAAAACCTGCCCAACGAGTGTAGAGAGTTCCCATCAAAGCTGTAGCTAAATTAGCTTTGTTGAGGAGAAATTCAATTAAATGAGTAGTTGTAGTTTTGCCATTTGTACCAGTCACGCCTACCAACTTGAGTTTTCGCCCTGGATAACCATAAAAAGCACTGGCTATCTGCGCGCAAGCTTGAGTGATGTTGCTTGCACTAATGACCACAGCCTGATTTGTGGGAGGATTTTTTTGTGCAGCTTCGGGAGAAACGATCGCAGCGACAGCCCCCGATGCGATCGCACTTTGCCAAAATTCCCCACCATCAACCCGCGTTCCTGGCATCCCAATAAACAAATCTCCCACACGACAAGCATGGGAATTCGTCTTTAAACCCCTAACTTCCACATCCTCTAAAGTTGGATAACTAGGCAATTGCTCAACACTGTCTACCGCTGTTAGTAATTCCCGTAATTTCATTTTGTGAACCTCGTCACATTCTTGATCTTGCGCTTATTCTGCATTATTTTTTTCTAATTGGCTAAATATTTACGCAACATTTGCTCCAACTGCTGCACGTTAGCACGAGGAGAAGGACGCGGCAATGGTTTTTCCTCTGCGTCCTTGGCGCCTTGGCGGTTCGATAAATAAAGCACCGGCACCTCATACTCATACGTAGCAAACCAATCTTCACGAGTCGTAATATCCCTAACTTCCAACTCGAAACTGAGATTTTGGATTTGTTCTAGCTTTTCTTGCAAGCCTTCACATAAATGACAGCCGGGTTTACTGTATAAAATTAATCGCATTCTTGATATGAGTTGGCGCAAGAAGTTATAAGTTTAGAATAACGTAGACGCTTCTCCTGTCGGAGACGCTACGCGAACGGCTTGTCGCAGCTACAGCAGAGGGCACGGAGGAGAAGGATAAAAGCTCATTGATTCATGAAAGTAGTCTAATGACCAAATTCTGTGACAATGATTAACAACCAACCAGAATACTGTATTTAAGCTACTCATGAGCCAAAGTTCTCAAAACAGCCCTTTACCAGGCAAACCTGTTCAATCATATTTCCAGTGGTTATACGCCTTCTGGAAATTCTCTCGCCCTCATACGATTATTGGTACAAGTCTGAGTGTTTTGGGTTTATATTTAATTGCCATTGCCATCAGTAGAGACGCGATGAATCTTGTCTCTACGTATTCTCTATTCCCTGTTTTTGGTGCATGGATTAGTTGTCTGTGTGGCAATGTTTATATTGTGGGGCTGAATCAATTAGAAGATGTAGAAATTGACAAGATTAATAAGCCTCATTTACCCTTAGCGTCTGGTGAGTTTTCTCAGCAAACTGGGCAATTAATTGTCGCTTCTACTGGAATTTTGGCGCTGGTTGTGGCGTGGCTAACTGGCCCGTTTTTATTGGGTATGGTAGCAATTAGTTTGGCCATTGGTACTGCTTATTCTTTACCGCCAATTCGCTTAAAACAGTTTCCTATTTGGGCGGCGCTGTGTATTTTTTCGGTGCGCGGTACGATTGTTAACTTAGGTTTATATCTGCATTATAGTTGGGCGTTGCAACAAAGCCAAACAATTCCGCCTGTGGTATGGGTGCTGACGTTATTTATTTTGGTGTTTACCTTTGCGATCGCCATCTTTAAAGATATCCCCGATATGGAAGGCGATCGCCTCTACAATATTACTACTTTCACCATCAAACTTGGCCCCCAAGCTGTGTTCAATCTGTCTCTTTGGGTAATAACTGCCTGCTATTTGGGAATAATTCTGGTTGGGGTGCTAAATGTCGCCTCAGTTAACGCCATATTCCTGATAGTTACTCATTTGGGGCTGTTGGCTTGGCTGTGGTTGCGGAGTTTGACGGTAGACTTACAAGAGAAAAGTGCGATCGCTCAATTCTACCAATTTATCTGGAAACTCTTTTTTATGGAATATCTGATTTTTCCTATCGCCTGTCTTTTGGCTTAAACAATGCTAGAAACCTTTCCCACTAGTTCGATTATCGCTGCTGTTGTAGTTGTTCTGAGTCTGTCAATCCTTGGCTATTTTGCCTGGAAAACTTTGATTACCTCAGACTTGTTTCAAAAAGGTATCAATCTTGCCCAAGCAAAAGATTACCAAGGTGCAGAAGCGGCCTTTCGCAAAGTGATTTCCATCAACTCGACTAATGACGTAGTGCGCTTGTTTTTGGGAGATGTTTTAAACCAGCAAGGACAAGTCGAAGAAGCAACAGAATTATTTCGGGAAGTAATTCGCCGCAGTCCGAAAAATCCTGATGCTTACTTGCGTCTGGCGAATATCCTTATGCAGCAAGAGCGAGAAGAAGAAGCTAAAACTAACCTGCAACAAGCTAAAGATTTATTACAAAAACAGCGCCAACCTGAAAAAGCTAAAAAAATCACTCAACTGTTAGATAAAATGAGTGCTAAGTCAAACGAATCTTAACTTTAATGAGAGTTGCAGATATTAAGTTTTACTGTTGTGTCTCCTAATTTTTGCCATTCCCATCATTATGGTGAGAATGGTTTTTATTTGGTAATTCACTGTTGTAAACCATAATTATGTCTGCAATTTCTACAAGTTTGACCGCTCTCTTCATAGCCGTTACAATTGCGATCGGATGCGCGACAAGCTCCATAGCCACAATTAATTGATTTAGGCTTAATAAAAGAAAATCTTGGAAATTTTAAATGATTTATCTTTGTAAAATAGCGATGATACTAACAGCCTTTTTGTTTTGTAAAGACATATTGTAGTCTTCTTAAGCAGTAAAAAAATTAGATCCACTGTATCAGTAATATTTTGGTAAATGCGATTTTTTAATCAAAATTGGTGCGAATACACTGGGCTAACATTAGAGCAATTTTTGGGTTCTGGTTGGTTGGCTACATTGCAGCCACTATTAAACTTATGGAAACAAAAGTGTCAGCAATTACCTAAAAACGACTTTTTACTTTTAATAAAGCACCATCTATCAATACTCCGGACAGTTTTAAGTTGAGCCAATCGACAAGAAAGCTATCGATCCATTAGGGTGCTGATTAGAAGAAACAAGCACTGGAACGATAGCTGTATGGAAATTATACAATGACCTTTTTGAATTTAGAATAGCTGCGTAATCTTGAGTTAACACATTCTCATGCAAGCCCAGAGAGCCGTAGTATATCATCCTCGCGATTTCTGATAAAACTGGCGATCCTATCTGCAACGTCAGGATCGCACCCGATGTGATTCAATGCAGAATCTTATCAGGGAAAATCTCAATACCTACATGAAGTTCTTTGTACAGTTTTTTGTACAGCTTTGAAAACTTCAATAATGCTTGCTTCTGGTCTCCATTGCCTAAATCAGCAACAGCCCCAAGCAGGAGTTGCAGTAACTCGTTAGCCCAAACAATTCCCCCTACTGCGAATCCTGTGACTATAGCACCACCAGCAACAGCAGAAGCAGTGCTTGCTAAACCATTGGTAACTACACTTTTGGATACTAATGCTCCCCCTTTTAAGACTACGGCTGATGAGCTGTGAGCGGCAACCCAATGACTAACTGCCACTAATCCTTTTACTATGAACGCTTCTATTAGCATGACTTATTGCCTTTTTTCGAGTGTGTACATATTGTTCGTAATGTCTCTGCGTTATCAAGGTAGTTGCGAAGAAGAGAGACTCGCAGTAAAAATTTACAATTCCCTCTTAATGTCATAGCTCCCCAAAATTTCAGACCAGTTTTTTGTTGCAAGTTCCTTTTGCAAGGAACTCTTCATAATTCTTCCAGAAACCGCTTCGATGCCTAGGCTGACCACTATGGTAGCCACTATTTGTGCAGGCATAGGTAACCAAGAAAATAAAAAAAGCGAAACCAGAACTTCTAGACTGAGCCTAAAAACCTTTGATAACAATAGTCGAGAAATTAGGTTAGATCCGGGCATCATTTACTCTCCTAGTTAAGACTCAGAGCGTTGATTCATACATACCTGAAAAGATTCATCGCAGTCGCAATTAGTTGAGGACTGACCTCTAGAGAGTTTTAGACAATACGATCTGAACCACAAGAGTGATCGGGATCAAAAGCAATTCCCTCATCAGAAATATCAATTCCTGCATCGGGAGAGATTAAACCCAATGTGCCGATTGCCAAAGCAGTGTCTTTAGTTGCAATAAGACCACATCTAAGTGCCTCGCCAGCGTCTTTGCCATCAAGAACAGCTTTGGCGGCGACACCGACACCAACTAGTCCAGCGATTCCGGCAGCAATAGGAAGATGAGCAGCCATCAAATTTCTCCTTTCATTGCGTTGTTGTAAGTATCTTAGCTGCTAAATACCGGCGTGATGGCCTAGTCTTGGCTCACTTGTACTGAGCTAAACTAGGTGCAGGCATCATTTAATCAAGATTGCACGCGATGGAAAGTCGGAAAGCGTCTCAGGACGGCGTAAATAAAATTAAGAACTCTGTTAATGCAATTAGTAAGCGTGAAGGGCGGGGAAAGCAGAGTCATCTTTGGCTTATTGAAGCTACAAAAAAAATGAATCCGGATTGGAATTGGAATCAGAACTCGAATTACCCGTCTGGCATTAGCCTCACAACTTGGAAGTGGTTTCGATCTGGCGCAAAGTCAATTAACGCAGGTGCCTTCAACGCTTACTGCGTAGTGCTTGGACTTGATCCAAACGAAATAGCAGAGTATCCACCCAATTCTTATGGATTTATCCGTCCTCCAGAGGCAAGAAGCGTATTTAATGATTACTCAGGAGATCGCGTGGTGGATGAGCTATGGGCAGATCCATTATCAAAGAAGCACGGAGGAACAGCCGATAGCTACATCAAAGCAAATGTTGAAACTGCTGAGCCAGGGAGTAAAGACGAAGTGTCAGTCTTTCTAAACATCAAATTTGTGAGGCAGGGGTGGGGTGCAAATATCACAATTCGATCAATGAACGATACTCCAGTGAACGCCTCAAAATTTCAATTTTTGCACTTTAAGATCCGTTCTCCCAACCAGGATTTTGTCGGTATTAGAGTACGATTAACTGATGCAAATAATGTTTCCTGGGGGTATGGAAGAAGCGACTTAGCATATGATAAATCAAAAAAATTTTCAACTTCATCCGATGCTTGGTCACAATCTATTCAACTGCCCCTAGATGTGCAAAATTGGTTTCATTTCCGCTATGACGGATATCCCATAAGTATCGGACAAAGACCTAATTTTGAAGCTATCCACCTTGTTACTTTAGAGGTTGGGTTTGAGCCAAAATCAGAAGAGCCTACTTGCGGCTTAACAGGATTTTCTATGACTACTGCAAGAGAGGGAGAAATTCATATTAGCCCTATCGGATTTAATTGATGAAACTTGAGGAGGCAATTCTGGTTGTATGTTGAGAGTGCGCCCTTGGCATTCAACAAACTGTTCCACCGTCTCAAGTCTGGGATTGCCTGTCTTCTCCACCTCAACTCGTTGGGGCATGAAATCGGTGAGTTTGCGATCGCCCTTCTGATGGGAGCAATGCGATTTTGTTAGATGACCCAAAAAAAGTGCGATCGCTAAAAATACAATCTAAGTAAAAAGTAATTTTATTTACACAAATTTTATCCTTTTACACACAAAATTATCTTGATGAGATATCTCAAGAAGACTACTATTATGTCATTTGAGGATTATTCCCAACTATAATCAGTTTTTTATATTTAGTATCAATTACAGCAAATAGTAACTGAATATGAGAAGTAAAGTATAAAATGTATTAAACAGTTTGAAGTTTAATAAAGGAATTAAAGATAGAACCACAAAAATTATCCCAACTTCCAGCTATCCATTGACAACGCAGATGTAACATAATTTCTGCATTTCCTTGCAACCAAATCAACGAAAAACAACGGAAAATTCTTTTTAAAATCCTTGATTTTCCGTTAGGACTCTATCAATAAGCTGGCACTATTAATAATCAGTTCGCTTAACTCAAAACCTTGCCTACCAAGGCTTGTATCTTACCAGGCAATGATTTTATGACTTGTGTATACACCGTAGCTCCCAAGGTTAGGAGAAGGACTTGGAAATTGTCTCTTGTGTACAAATAGACAATTATATGAAAGTACACTTGTATCAAGTTAGCTTAATCACTTATAATTCCTGCTAGAACCCCGCCAAAGCGACGCTTTTGCTCCTGTAAGAGTAAGGAAGGGCTAGGATGGGGTATTTTGACGATCGCAATTAGCCGAACTTGATATTTAGATGTAAACCAAGCAGGTAAGGTAAGAAAAATGCTGAAAAACAAGAATCTACTGGTAGCAGCTATTATCTGCTTGTGTTTGAGTAATGGGAATACTGCCTTTGGTAAAAATGTTTGCGTTATTTTAGCAAAAATTCACAACTCTACTCAGTCCGCAGTTATTCGGAACAAAAACGCAGTTGCTAACTTCGAGCAAGGAAGCAATCTCTATAAACAGGGAGATTTAAAAGGAGCAGAGGCGGCTTTTCGGAAGGCAATTGAACTAGAACCCAATTTTGCACAAGCTTATATTGCCTTGGGAAATACTCTCGACGATCGCGGTAAACCACAAGAAGCGATCGCTCAATACAATAAAGCCATTAGCCTCGATCCTCAAGACTCTAGAGCATATTTTAATCTAGGTTTGACTTTAGCAAGACTGAATCAATTAGAACCTGCGATCGCCCAATACAAAAAAGCCATCAGCCTTGAACCCAAGTATCCTGAAGCTCACTATAACTTAGGAAATGCTTTCTACGCTCAAGGCAAGCTAAAAGAAGCAGTTGCCGAATATACAGCAGCAATTCGCCTCAAACCAGATTATGCACCAACTTACACCCGTTTAGGAAATGCTCTCTACGATCGAGGTGAGCTAGCAGAAGCAGTTACTCAGTATAAAAAATCTATTAGCTTCGATCCCAACTATGCAGACGCTTACTATTACTTAGGAAACGCCTTGTACGCTCAAGGAAAGCCAGCAGAAGCAATCGCCAACTATACCGAAGCCATTCGCCTCGCTCCGAAAAACCCAGCAGGTTATAATGCCTTGGGAAATACTCTGTACGCTCAAGGCAAACTAGAAGAAGCGATCGCACATTACAAAAAAGCCATCAGCTTCGCTCCCAACTATGCAGACGCTCATTATAATTTAGCAAGTGCTTTTTACGCTCAAGGCAAGCTCACAGAAGCAATCGCTGGCTATACCGAAGCGATTCGTCTCGATCCCAAACACGCACAAGCTTACACCGGTTTGGGAAATGCGATGGACGATCGAGGTAAACCTCAAGAAGCGATCGCACATTACAAAAAAGCCATTAGCCTCGTCCCCAACGATGCATTCACTTACTATAATTTGGGAATCACTTTAGGAAGACAACAACAGTCAAAAGAAGCGATCGTTAATCTCAAAAAAGCCAGAGAATTATTCCAAGCTGAGAAAAACAAGGAGATGATTGAGCAAGTCGATCGGCTAATCCAAAAAATTAATACCCAAACGGATTGAATAAAGGGATTCGGGACTGGGGACTGGGGATTGGGGACTAGGAAAGAAGCAGGGAAGAAGAACTATTAACAAATGACAAATGACAAATGACAAATGACAAATGATAGAGGCAAAGTCTACCTCGTAGGTGCTGGGCCTGGAGATGCGGCATACCTAACAGTAAAAGCTTACAAACTCTTAGCTGCTGCTCAAGTGCTAGTCTACGATGCTTTAGTAGATGCTCAATTATTGCAGTGCGTACCAAATGATTGTCTGAAATTGGATGTCGGGAAACGCGGTGGCAAACCCAGTACAAGCCAAGCCCAGATTAACAAGTTACTAGTAAAACACTGTCTGCAAGGAAAACAAGTTATACGGCTCAAATCAGGCGATCCTTTAATTTTTGGGCGTTGCATTTCCGAAATTGAAGCCTTGAAAGCATCCGATTGTGATTTTGAATTAGTACCAGGAATTTCCTCAGCCCTTGCAGCACCCTTATTAGCAGGAATTCCCCTAACAGATCCGGTGTTAAGCCGCACTTTTGCAGTGCTTACAGCTCACGAACCAGAGGTTTTAGACTGGGAAGCACTGTCACGCTTAGAGACATTGGTAATTTTGATGGGAGGGCGACATCTACGAGAGATTGTAGATCGACTGATGCGGCATGGGCGATCACACATAACACCCATTGCCATCATCCGTTGGGCAGGAACTCCCGAACAACAAATTTGGACGGCGCAACTGGGCAATATTCTAGAACAAACCGCCGGATTATCTCTTTCTCCGGCGGTAATTGTGATTGGCGAAGTTGTTGGGCTACGCAAGTACTTACAACCTGAGAAAATAGATTGTCAGGTTTCTACTACAGGCAAAACTTTTAGCCCCCCTGCTATGTCAAGCAATTTCCCCTTATCTCCCCTTACTGGTAAAATGATCTTGGTAACACGCTCAATTGGGCAATCGAGTCAATTTAGCGATCGCCTCATTGCATCAGGTGCAACAGTCATCGAAATGCCTACCTTAGAAATCGGCCCCCCCTCCAGTTGGGAAGCTTTGGATCATGCGATCGCTCATTTATCTGACTTCGACTGGTTAATTCTTACTTCTACCAATGGCATAGACTACTTTTTTGAAAGGCTAACTACCCAAGGTAAAGATAGCCGTGCCTTAGCTGGCATTAAAATTGCCGTCGTTGGTGAGAAAACAGCCCAAAGTCTCAAACAACGCTCTCTGCAAGCAGATTTTATTCCCCCCAACTTTATTGCCGATTCTTTAGTGGAAAATTTCCCAGATCAATTAGATGGTAAAAAGGTGTTATTTCCCAGAGTTGAAAGCGGCGGCAGAGAAGTTTTAGTTAAGGAATTAATTCTCAAGGGAGCAAAGGTGATAGAAGTTGCGGCATATCAATCTTGTTGTCCTAGTAGTATTCCACCTGCGGCAAAGTTAGCTCTCCAAAACCGCAAGGTAGATGCAATCACCTTTGCCAGTTCTAAAACTGTACAATTTTTCTGTCAACTTACTAATAGTATATTTGCCAACAATGATGCTAGCCAATTATTAGAGGGAGTTTGTATTGCCTCTATCGGCCCCCAAACCTCTAAAACTTGCCATGATTTATTCGGACGCGTGGATGTAGAAGCCGAAGAATACACTTTAGATGGTTTAACCCAAGCACTGATCGCATGGGCGACAAATTCTTAGATGAGGGAGCAGGGGAGCAGGGGAGTAATGAGTAATGAGTTGGAGCAGGGGAGCAGGGGAGCAGGGGAAGAAGAATTATTGACAAATGACAAATGACAAATGACCAATGACAAATGACAAAACGCATAATCGGCTTAACTGGTGGTATCGCCACAGGCAAAACCACTGTCACCAATTATTTGGCTAGCACTTATAACCTGCCGATTTTGGATGCAGATATTTATGCTAGAGAGGCAGTATCTTTAGGTTCGCCTATTTTGGGTGCGATCGCTCAACGTTATGGCGAACAAATTTTACTACCAGATGGCAGCCTCAACCGCCAAAAGCTAAGCGAAATTATCTTTAATCGTCAAGATGAACGCAACTGGATAGAGGATTTGATTCATCCTACTGTGCGCGATCGCTTCCTCAAAGCCATTACTCAGTCTTCGTCACAAATACTGGTGTTAGTAGTGCCTCTATTATTTGAAGCTGGAATGACTGATTTGGTAACAGAAATCTGGGTAGTGCGGTGTTCTCAAGAGCAACAACTACAAAGATTGATACAACGAAACCATTTAAACAGAGAACAGGCACGTGCCAGGATTAACAGCCAATTATCCATCGAAGAAAAAGTGGCTCATGCAGATGTCGTTTTAGATAACTCTTCTACCCTAGAAGTACTACTGAAGCAGATAGATGTAGCTCTAGCTACGACAAGTAGTGACTAAATTATATTAATTATTAAAATATATACATATATGACATTTTCAAGACATAAAAAGCTTATTAATTAATACTAGATAGTTAAGCAAAAAACTTATATCTCACCAAATCTTGTCCAACAGTTAGGTGATTTTACAGTTGAATCTGCGTTTAATAGTACTGTAAATTTAAAAGAATGGCTTTTAAATAAATTATAAGTTCTATTTTTTAAATGTTTTTAAGTGCCTTCTCTTCAATCATAACAGGTATGAACTTAAGTTTTAGTTTGTTAAATAAATTAGCTTTGGTGATCTCGCCAGCAACAGAATTAAAACAAAAGAATAAAATTCATGATTACAGACAACAAGTTTGTGGAGGCGACTACATATTTGAGCGCCTCAATGAAGGAACAATCGGCTACATGACTGGAGTAGGGAAAAGCGTTAAAGCTTGCGATCGCATTATTTTACGAGAAGGTTGTGAATCTTATCAATATCAAGTTGAAGAAATTGATTATTACTCCGCTCCATCTGATATGTGGATAGCTTTACTCAAGCAAATACCGAATGACTAAATATAAAAGTTAACCAGTTGCTTCAATTCTAGACTTCAATACAGTTTAAAATTTCGAGTATATCATTTATCGAACAGAATTCAGGAGTCAGGAGCGGAGCGTCTTTGGCTTCGCTTCTGAATTCTTCTTCAATCTAGTTGTCTTCTTGGCACAATCGCGATCGCCTAACGTAATCAAATGTAACGTAGCTGGCTGGATTATCTACACAAGTTGTAGATTGAGCGATCGCTACGCTCGCAGTATAAGTATAGTTAGTATAGAAAAATACTTGTTTTGAATAAAATAAATTCTTTTATTTTACCTAAAAATCTAAGTAAACATACTAATACACTGTGAGATAAATTTGCTTACCTTTAACAAGGGACTTGGGTAGGGGCAATTCATGAATTGCCCTTACTTGTCTGCTTGCTTAATTGAGATGGTAGCTGGATTTGCGCCGCACTCTGTTAGGCTGTGATTGGTTTATTATTCTCAGCTTAATTTCGATTTAATCATGATCAAAAACATTACTTTAGATCCTCTAGTAACTGATATTCGGTGTGAAGAAATTTGTCAGATTTTGGGAGAGACTTACAACCAGGAACACTGGAACGATTGGCGCTGGCAAATGCGGCATCGGTTGACTAAGCTGGAACACTTTCAGAAGTTATTCAGGCTTAGTGCTACCGAAGAACAGGGACTTTTAATTGCACCAGAGAAGTTTGCTGTAGCTGTAACTCCATATTTTGCATCACTACTCGATCCAGAAGATCCCCTTTGTCCGCTACGGTTACAAGTGATCCCACGGCAAGAAGAACTAATAGTTAGTCCAGCAGACATGGTAGATCCATGCGGTGAGGATGGCGACACTCCAGTACCAGGACTCGTACACCGCTATCCTGACCGAGTGTTGCTGCTTGCCCTAGACAGCTGCGCTGCTTATTGTCGTTACTGCACCCGCTCTCGTTTGGTGAGCCAAGGTGAGATGTACCCAGTAACGCGGCGGTTGGATGCGATCGCCGCTTACCTGGAGGAACACACCGAGATCCGTGATGTACTAATTTCCGGTGGCGATCCTCTATTGATGGCTGATGAACCTTTAGACAATTTGCTGAGGCGGCTGCGTGCCATTAAGCATATTGAATTTATCCGCATTGGTTCCCGGGTGCCGAGTTTTTTACCGCAGCGAATTACACCTGAACTGGTTGCCTTGCTACGTAAACATCGTGTGTGGCTATCTTTGCACTTTTGTCATGTGCAGGAACTTACCCCAGAAGTGGCACAAGCTTGCGATCGCCTCGCTGATGGCGGCATTCCTCTAGGCAGTCAAACCGTGCTGTTAAAAGGTGTGAATGATTCTGAAAAAGCCCTGAAGAATCTGTTTCACGGTCTTCTGAAGCTGCGTGTGCGACCTTATTATCTTTATCAATGCGACCCTGTTGTTGGGACTGCACATCTGCGAACGAGCGTGCAAACTGGGCTTGATTTAATTTCTCAATTACGCGGTCATACTACTGGCTACGCTGTCCCAACCTATGTAATTGATGCCCCTGGTGGCGGTGGCAAAGTGCCAATTCAAGCCGAAACTTTAGTTGCTTATGAGAATGGTACTGCTACAGTGCAAAATTGGGCAGGTAAGACGTACACCTATGTAGATCCAGTAAAGTAGGTTTAACCCTATATATAAGTTGCTTGCCATCATCAAAAAGGGTCTAGTTGGAATAGGTTCTATTGAGTTCTTGGCAAACCAAAAAACTAAGTAATTGCAGGAGATTAGTTGGAATGTTGATTGTTGGTAATACAAACCTAAAAGGTCGAGGTGTCTTCGCACAGAAGCACTTTTTCAAAGGAGAACTCATTGAGAGAGTGCCAGTTGTTGTTATACCCGCAGAACAGGTTGAATTCCTAGATCAAACAATTTTGGGCAACTATTACTATGATTGGGAAAATAAAGCTGCGGCGATCGCTCTAGGTTTATCTTCCTTGATCAACCATTCCTACAATCCCAATGCTTATTATGTGAAAAAATTCGCTGACCGAGAGTTGGATCTGATTGCCTACCGAGATATAGAAGTGGGAGAAGAAATTACTGCTAACTACAACGGTTCTCCTGATGATAAATCTCCTATATGGTTTGATGTTGTTGATGAGATATTTTCACTTAATTAAGGATTTATTAATCGAAATTCTTTAATTAAGATATTTGATTTGTACGTTAAAGCTAACAGAGAAAGCTTTCTCACTGGGAATTATCGGGCTATGGGGTTATTCATTGGTCTGTGTTATGACCTGAAGGCAGATTACCTTCAGGCTGGTTTCAATGCCTCTGAGGTGATGGAGTTCGATGATGAAGAAACCATCATCGGGCTAGAAACTGCACTATTGCAGTTAGGTCATCAAGTTGAACGTGTCGGTAATGGTAGAGAACTTGCTGTACGTTTGGCAAAAGGCGATCGCTGGGATCTGGTTTTCAATATTGCTGAGGGTTTAAAAGGTCGTTCTCGTGAAGCTCAAGTCCCGGCAATCTGCGAATTATTCGCTCAAGCTTATACCTTTTCCGATCCGCTTACCTGCGCCCTGACGTTAGACAAGGCACTAACTAAGAGAGTAGTGCGCGATCGCGGTTTGCCGACAGCTCCCTTTGAGGTCGCGAATACTACCGCAGAGGCAGCAGCTGTGTCGTTGCCAATGCCACTTTTCCTTAAGCCTATGGCGGAAGGCAGTTCTAAAGGGGTAACTGGGCGTTCTCTTGTCAAAGAACGCGAGGAGCTAGTCAATACTTATCAAGTGTTACACGAACTTTTTGGGCAACCAATACTCGTGGAAACCTTTCTTCCTGGTAGAGAAGTAACAGTAGGCATTATTGGCAACGGTAGCAACTCACGGGTAGTAGGTGTGATGGAAGTAATTTTTACAGGTCAAGTGGAAGCTTTTGCCTACACCACCCTCAATAAAGATGAGTATTTGGAACGGGTATCTTATCGTTTGCTCATAGATCCCGAAGCACTAGCAGCACAGGCAAGGCAACTAGCGCTGGATGCTTACCATACTCTTGGTTGCCGTGATGCTGCCCGTGTGGATCTACGCTGCGATCCTAGTGGTGTGTTGCAGTTTATGGAGGTTAACCCATTGCCAGGGCTACATCATATCCGCTCAGACTTACCAATGATCGGACGTTTAGGTGGTATGACATATACAGAAATCATTGCTGAAATAGTCGAGTCTGCATGGCAAAGATATAAATGCTGAAAAATAGGCAGTGGGGCAGGCTGACAGGTGCAACAAACCTATATATGTCAGCGACTTCCTCCTCTCCTCTGCCCTTTTTTATGCAATATGAAGTTGCTCAAACTAAACTACAGAGGGATGTTAGGTGATACGCTCATCTTATAGGGTGTTCAATAGTGTTACCTGACTGTGGAGAATATACTCATGAATTTATTATTTATGCAAACAGCAGCACCAGCTATAGATGCTGCTCCTCATTTTCCTGTTGCTTTTACCTTGGTGTATGTCGTTGGTTTTGTTGCTGCTGTCACCATTGGCTCAATAGCTTGGTACAACTCGAAACGCCCCGCAGGTTGGGAAAGCAAAGAACGTCCTGATTTTGTGCCTAAAGTTGATAAAGAAGAAACTCCGGGTGTGGGTGAACCTAAATAATAAGCAGTGATCAGTGCTGAGTTTAATAATCAAACTTACAGCAGTTTTCATTTATTTTGAACCACATTTTAGATCATTCAGAAGCCTTGTAGAGACGTAGCAGTGCTACATCTCTACATTTGCCTATTAACTCCGCAAAGAGCTTACATTCATATCGTCGTTCAATCTGCGAATCAAACGGGATAACTCACGAATGATATTCACCGCAATTTCGGGAGTTTCTTCGATCGCATCATATAGTTGCTCTTGCGTCAGTTCTAAAAATTCACAAGGTTCCAAAGTCGTGGCAGTCGCAGATCGAGGTTGAGTATCGAATACTGCCATCTCACCAAAATATTTTCCCTGTTCCACCTCTGCCAACTGTTTATTCCCAATGTGAACTTTAACTCGACCGGAGACGACAATATAGAGCGATCGCCCTTCTTCTCCCTGTCGAAAGATCGTGTAATTAGCTGGGAATGACAATTCGTTCATCACTGAAGTGAGCCGCACAATAAAATCATCCCGCAATTCCTTAAAAATCGGGACTCGCCGGACAAATAATAAACGGTCAACACTGGTTAGCATAATTACAATTTAAAATTCAACATTACTGAACATCTCAAAACTGAAGTCAGAGGGCGATTAGTCATATTACCGATGTTGAATGCTAGCCGTCAAGGATATCCGAGCCTTTATCATCTGACAAGGGTTCTCTTCAATAAGAACGATTGCATAGAAGTTTCTCAAACAATAGCTCAGTATTCAATACTACTGGTTTTGTGCATTTTGAACTCAGAATTTAGTTTCGGGAAAAGGTTAAAGGTTTTTTCTTTCCATTTTTCCCTCACGAGTGTCAATGGGTACAAAGCCCAAAACATCTAGTAATTTTGTCAATCACTTTTATTTATCATTTTAAAAAACAAGAGTATTTGCTCTTATTTGGCTGAAAGCCATAATATAGACTTCATGAGCTCCCAAGGTACCTTGCTGAGAAAAAAATCACCAATTTGATTGGAGGCAACGCCTCTAAAAATTGGGTCATTGGCTGATAAATAACGAATATCGCTCGGTTGTCGTTAGAAAAACAGTCACAAAATCTCCTTATCTGCCCTCAGATCGAGAAGCAGAGAACGATTAACACAAACAGCATTGAATTACTGTGAGCAACAATTATGGCTTGGCTAATTAGTACATTATTGATTGGAATCTCTGTCGCTTTTGCAACTACCTTTGACGACAACTTATATTTGACGGCTTTTTTTGGGAAAGTCAATCGTAGCTTTCGTCCTAAGCATATTGTTCTCGGTGAATTTCTGGGATTTACTACCTTAGTATGTGCTAGTCTCCCTGGTTTCTTCGGCGGTTTAATTATTCCTAGCAGCTGGATTGGTTTACTAGGTTTACTTCCCATTGCCATTGGTATCAGTCATCTCATCAGTCGAGAAGAACAAGAAGAGACAGTGCAAGCGGTATCAGTTGACTTAACCTCTCCGGTAAAATCTGGACGCCAGAAGAAATCACTATTAGCAACCATCCGCGATCCTCAAACTTACCGTGTTTCTGCTGTCACCATTGCCAATGGAGGAAACAACATTGGAATTTATGTACCGTTGTTTGCCAGTAGCAATCTTCCAAGTTTGGGCGTAATTCTATGTGTTTGCTATTGCAGTATTGGGATGTGGTGTTTACTCTCTTACAACTTGACTCGTAATCCTCTGATGACTCCCGTTTTAACTCGTTACGGTCGCAAAATCTTCCCCTTTATCTTAATTTACTTGGGACTGTCTATCTTAATTAAAAGTGAAACATATCGTCTTTTACCTAGTCTGGCAATGCTTGGGAATTAGGTATGAAGCGATTGCTCCCCCTTGAGTGGACGCTCCACGCGATCGCAATTTTTGATGATGTAAGCAAATCAGCGATCGGTTCCCATCCAAAAAGATTTATTAATCACTTGAATTTATCAATATGAATAACAATAATATTTGCTCTTATCAATCAACTTATCTAAAGTGAAAATAAAGCACATTATCGATGGCTCTTATAAAAGCAAGTCCACCAATAGGAATCAGATCGTGAAGGAACTAATGAATCAATCCAACTCTAAAAAATTAACTCAGTGGCTCGTAAAAGCAGTGTTTCTGGTAGTTTTAGCGGGATTTACTCTACTTATCCAGCCCAGCGCTAGAGCGCAAACACTAACACCATCCATACCTACGGAATCTGAACTAGCTCCAGTTGAATCACCAATAGAGCCTGTAACACCACCAGTAATATCTCCGCTTCAATTACCAATAGAGCCTGTAACACCACCAGTAATATCACCAGTTGTATCGCCAATAGTGTCAGTAGCAGATAACCTTAGACATTTATTACAAACTAATGAATGTGTCGGCTGTAACCTCGCTGGGGCAATGTTAAAGGATGCAAACCTGCAAGCAGCAAACTTGGAAGGTGCTAACTTACAAAATGCAGACTTAGAAAGAGCTAACTTACAGCAAACAAACTTACAAGGGGCTAACTTTCAAGGAGCAGATTTAGGCAAGGTAAACCTTTGGGGAGCAAACCTAGTGGGAGCAAACCTATTTGATGCAGACTTAGAGAAAGCCAACCTACTGGGAGCAAACCTGCAAACCGCTAACCTACAAAACGCAGACTTGGAAGATACAAATCTGACAAATGCAAACATCCAGGGAGCGAACCTAATAGGCGTTGATTTGGAAGATGCAATCAGACCGGAAGGATTTGCTATTCAGTGATTAAACTGAAGTTCTCCATACAAGTTGAATAAAAAATATCAAAAGCCTGATTCAGCAATGAATACAGGCTTTAATTAATTCGTAATTCGTAATAAATAGACTTCTTGGCATTTGTAGGGAAAAGAGTAAGGGGGGAATAGCACTAAGATAAATCCAAAGTCTTGTGTTGCCTCGTTCCCAGCCTCCAGGCTGGGAACCCATTTTGCGAGGCTCCGCCTCTTCTTTCTTGACCAGAGGCAGAGCCTCTTGGAACTCGTTCCCAGTCTTCAGACTGGGAACGAGGTTAAACAAGACTTTCGACTTTTCTTAGTGCCATTCGGGTAAGGGGGAAAGGGAAAAGGAATAAAAAACCTTTCCCCTTTTCCCGCCTCTTGCAAAAGTTACTTCTGCAAGAGGTCTAATGTAGATGCAAAGGGGCTTGCCGCCGGTTAGTACAGAGACGCAGAGAACGCAGAAAGAGGAGAAATAAAGAGGATGTTTAAAAAGTTTTTTTGGTAACATCAAAGCCTTTTCTCAGAAGTAAAGAGGTTTCGAGAGGGCTTTCTAGGATATTTTGTGACTTTTCAAACATTCTCTTAATGTCAAAATATTTTCAGTCAATTAATTCCAGCAATTCTTTTGTTTTCAAATCAGCTGCTACAGGTTGAGAACATGCAATCTGAGGAGAGATAGAGCAAATCGCCTCTGTGGTTGTTTCAAAACAATTTGACAACCCAATTGTATTTAACAATCCTGTACGTTTTAGTAGTTGTTGGACTTCAGGTTGTAAACCTGTGAGAATTAAGCGGCAATTGTGCCGTTCCAAGTCATGATAAATATCCTCTAAGGCTACTAATCCAGTTGTGTCCATATTTGGCACAAACCGCAACCGGAGAATTAAATACTTTACTTCCGGTTCATCGCGGAGGAAGGTAGCAAACCGTTCAGCAGCACCAAAAAATACGGGGCCATCTACCCGATAAACGGCAATTTCTTTACCTAATTCCAAAGGAGTACCGGGGGGAAATACTTCTGTTTCAGGTATTTTGGCTAGGCTCAATTCGCTCATACGTTTAATGAACAAGGCTCCGGCTGCAATCAATCCCACTTCGACAGCGAGAACTAAGTCAAACAAGATTGTCACTAGCCAAGTGAGAATCATTACAGCAAAGTCGGAGTAGGTAGCACGCATCAATAAACCAATGGCTTCCCACTCAACCATCCGCAGGCTAACCACCATCAAAATCCCAGCCAGTGCTGCTAAAGGAATCTGTGCTGCTAAGGGTGCTAAAGTTAAAACAATTATGGCTAAGACAACACCGTGAATTACGCCAGATAGTCGGGTTTTGCCGCCAGAACGGACATTCACAGCAGTTCGAGCGATCGCACCTGTGGCAGGAATACCACCAAAAAATGGCACAATCATATTAGCCAAACCTTGACCAATTAATTCGCGATCGCTATTATGTTTCTCGCTGACTGTCATCCCATCAGCTACTACCGCCGATAGCAACGATTCAATACTCCCCAGTGCAGCTAAAGCCAAAGCCGGGTTAATTAGTTCTCGAATCACACTAAAATCATTCCAGTGGGGAATACCTTGAGGCATCGGTAAAGATTGAGGAATCGTGCCAATTGTTGGTACATTTAGATGCAAGGAAGAAGCGATCGCAGTTGCTAACACCAATCCCACTAAAGAACCTGGTATTGTTGTATTGATCCTCGGCCACAAAAGATTGGTGGCAATCACCACAACAGCTAAAGCAACTGCTGCCCAATTAAGAGCTTCTACATGAGTTAGACTTTGCCAAAGTCCCGGTAAAAAATGTTCGCTACGCGGTAATTTTAAACCAAAGAAATTATTTAACTGACCACAAAAAATAATCACGGCAATACCATTAGTAAAACCTGCCGTCACCGGATAAGGAATAAACTTTACTAACTGTCCAAGTTTGGCAACCCCCAAGGCAATCTGGATAATCCCAGCCATCACCCCAGCAATCCAAACTTTCTCAAGGCCGTACTTGGCGACAATTCCCACCAAAACTACAGCCATTGCACCTGTTGGCCCTGTAATCTGTACTGAGGAACCACCAAAAAATGCGGCGACAATTCCCGCCACAATCGCGGTGTAAAGTCCCGCCTTCGGTTCCACACCACTGGCCACCGCAAAGGCTAAAGCCAAAGGCAATGCCACCACTGCTGCTGTTAGTCCTCCCGTCAAATCGCCACGCAGTCCACTAAACAATTTACCCAGCGGCAAAAGCTGTGGTTCTTTGAGGATATTAGATGTTGCCATATCTTGATTTTCAATTCTTATACACAATTTGTTGAAGCACACACAAATGTTATTCCATCTTTTCGGTAGATTTCATCAGGGTTGTTGATAATTCCTTGATTGCACATGGGTTTTGGTTCAAGTTAGCCTATTTACTGATTAATAAAAGCGCAGGCTTGCTTGACATAATGGATATAGTGTGTATATGAAAGTTGGCGATCACTACCTAAAGTCTCAGTTACAGAGATAAATTTCTGCTTTAATCCAAACGCACAGCAGCTAGCGCCAGTACAGCCCAAAAATTTGATATTTTAACAAATAAGCCTATTTTTAGTATTCACTTTATAATTTATATGAGTACAAATTTGATAAATACTAATGTTGCAATCGATTGAAGAAGTGTATAAAAACGGTAATATACAACTTTCAGAATTACCATCTAATGTGTCAGAAAGCCGTGTTATTTTAACTTTTTTACAACCAGAAAAATCTCCAATCCAAAAGCAGATAATGCGGTTCGGTATGTTTTCTGAAAATAAACAATCAACAAAAAAGACTTATGAACTTCACGATAGAGATTGAACAAGAAGAGGATGAACGCTTTCTAGCAGAAGTGATTAATTTTCCTGGTGTACTGGCTTATGGGCAGACACGAGAAGAAGCAGTTGCTAGAGTTCAAGCATTAGCTCTGCGTGTCTTAGCAGATAAGTTGGAACATGGAGAAGTAACTCCAAAGCTAGTCAGCGTTTCATTTGCCGCAGTATGAGTGAGTGGTCTAGCACAAAGGCAAAGCGTGTCCTAGCTGCTTTGCTGCGTATTGGTTGGGCGATTAAACGCCAATCAGGTTCGCATAAAATTCTGACACGCCCTGATTGGGCTGATTTTGTGTTTGCTTTTCATGATGGTCAAGAGATTGGGCCTCGGATGTTAGCAAGAATTGCTAAAGTCACAGGTTTAACACCTGAAGATTTGTGATGACAGTTTGAATTTTATATAAATAAGCTTGGTGGATTTGAGTATTTCGGCTTTTTATGCTTCACGAGAAGTTATACCAATTCTTTATTTAGCGCAGCTTTATAAAGAATTGGTATTAGATAGATTAAATTCTGTATCGTAATACACACATAACACATGAAATCAGAAGCATCCATCAAGTAAATGTAAGCCTACGATGGGTATAGCAAGCTTAAAAAGTAAGGCATAATACGGTTTCCCAATACCCAATTGCCAATTTTTAAAACATTTAGGAGACTAAACAATGGTTCAGGTTCGCTATGGTGGACAGAATGGCCAACAGTATGAATTTGCTATCAGTAACGAACACGTTGTAGTGCGTACCGAAAGCCGCAGCACGATTGTCGGTGCAAGATCCTTTGAAGTCGCACCTGTATCACCTACAGCTCGTAGCATCCTCAATCAATTTGAGTTAAAAACCCGGTTTCGGCAAGCCGGTGTAGAAATTTTGCAAGCGAAAGTTCCGAATCAGGGTGTCGCTTTGCGCGATCGCGCCCGTGAAATTCTCAACAATGAATCTGAAGTCCAATTTGCCGGACGCGTCTTAATCGATCCAGTATCCCAACAACCTGTAGTTTATACTGAAAACCTTTTTGTTAAACTTGATAGCGAAGAAGAGTTAAGGGTCTGCCAAGAGGTTTTAAGACGTTACAACTTAACAATTAAACGCCAACTTGAATATGCACGAAATGCTTACTTTGTCAGTGCCCCTACCAATACTGGTATAGCCGTCTTTGACATCGCCGAAAGACTTCTAAATGAGGAATCAGTTGAACTGTGCCATCCCGAACTAGCGCGCGAGTCACGCCAACGTCAGATTTTCCCGCAACAATGGCATTTAAAGCAAACAACAATTAATGGTAAGACAATTAACGCCCATGCCAACGTTGAAGCCGCTTGGAAGTTGAGCAATGGCACTGGCACAACTATTGCAATTATCGACGATGGTGTGGATTTCGATCATGAAGAGTTCCGTTCTTCTGGCAAGATTGTTGCCCCACGTGATGTCACGCGTAAAACGAACAATCCCAGACCAGGAAATGATAATAACCACGGTACATCTTGTGCAGGAGTAGCTTGTGCAAACGGCAATTTTGGGGCATCTGGTGTAGCACCGGGGGCAAAACTGATGCCGATTCGTTTAGCTTCGGCGCTGGGATCGCAGGATGAAGCAGATGCTTTTGTTTGGGCGGCTCAAAATGGTGCTGATGTTATTTCTTGTAGCTGGGGCCCCGCAGACGGTACTTGGTTTGAGCCAGACGATCCCGCACACAAGCAAAAAGTACCTTTGCCTGATTCCACACGACTTGCTATAGATTTTGCAATCAATAAAGGGCGCAATGGCAAGGGCTGTGTAATTTTATTTGCAGCTGGCAATGGTAACGAAAGCGTTGATAATGACGGCTACGCCAGCTACCAAAAGATAATTGCAGTGGCAGCTTGTAACGATTACGGCACGAGAAGCGCTTACAGTGACTTCGGTCAAGCGGTTTGGTGTGCCTTCCCCAGCAACAATGGTGATATTTCTCAAACCACTGGAATTTGGACAACCGATCGCTCTGGTGTACTTGGTTATAATTCGGGTAATCGAAATCTGGGTGAGGCTTTAGGCAACTATACAAACGAATTTGGCGGAACTTCTAGTTCCTGTCCAGGTGCAGCAGGTGTAGCAGCCTTGATTCTTGCCAGAAACCCAAATCTGCGTTGGGATGAAGTGCGAGACATTATAAAACGCTCCTGCGATCGCATCGATTCAGCTGGAGGTAAATATGATGCCAATGGTCGCAGCCCCTTTTACGGTTACGGTCGAATCAATGCTCTCAAAGCTGTAGAATTGGCCAAGCCACCGCAAACATCACCCATCAGCAGATTCCAAGCAGTGCAAGATGTGCCAATTAACGATTTGCAAACATCAACATTATCGGTGGCGATCGCTAATACCACCCTCCTAAAATCCATCAAAGTTAATGTAGATATCGAGCATACTTATATTGGGGATCTTATAGTTACTCTTCTTCCCCCAGTGCAAACAGGCATACTTCCCATAAATCTGCACGATCGCCAGGGCGGAGCTACAGATAATATTAAAACAACTTATGACGAGGTAAATACCCCTCAACTTGCTGCCTTTAAAGGTAAAAGTCCCCAAGGAACCTGGACTTTAGAAGTTGCAGATAAATCTGAAGGAGATACAGGAAAAATTCGCAGCTTTACCATTGAAATGGGATTTTAAACCCAGCGTATTAGACATAAGAGTGAAAAATGAATGTAGAGACGTAGCACTGCTCATAGCCCGGATTTCTCACAAAGAGATAAGAAAAGGGTTAAAAAACTGCGAAAATGCATATATGATAAGCATTTCACCAGCTAAGTGTAAACACAATAAAAGACAATTATCTCCGTCGGATCGATAATACCAATTCTCTATGAAGATGCATAGAATAAAGCTTCATGGAACAGAGCTTCAAGGATAAAATCATAACAGGTCAAACAGGAGATTAACTCGGAAGACATTTGAGCTAACTCATGTTTAATCCGTTGGCGCAATTCCT